>DTSE01000135.1 GCA_012965515.1 Candidatus Melainabacteria bacterium
ACATTTGGCGGCGTCGCCCGACGTTTCCAAATCAAAGGTGATGTCGAAGGTACTCTTGTTGTCGACGATTATGCGCATCATCCCACTGAGGTGATCGCTACGCTGCAAGCTGCACAACAATATCTAGATGCAAAATACACCAACGGTAAAAAGCCGCGCGTTGTAGCTGTTTTCCAACCACATCAACCTGGTCGCCTGCGCGATCTCTGGAAAGAATTCCTGGGATCATTCGATGGCGCAGATCTTGTACTGATCACAGATATTTATGTTGCGCGCGGCGGCAACATTGAAGGCGTCACTTCAGAGCGTTTCGTCAGCGAAATGAACCACGCCAATGTGAAGCATTTGGCAGGCAAAACCACGGAACTACCCGCAAAAATTGCCGGTCATCTTCAACCGAACGATCTGGTGTTGACCATCGGAGCCGGTGATATTACTGACGTTGGCAGCGAGCTCATCAAATGCTTGAAAAAAAGCCAGGGATAAAAGAAGAACAATTCGACGCGCCGCTTGCTCGCTATACCACGCTTAAAATCGGTGGGGAAGCCAAACGCCTCATCCAACCATTGACGGTTGCGGAACTGGCGGCAGTAGTTGACGAATTGGTCAAAAACAACGAACAATGGTTCGTCCTGGGCGGCGGCTCCAACCTTTTGGTTTCATCGAAAGGCTTTGCCGGCACCGTAGTGAGAACCACTCAAATTACCTCGGTCGAACGCCTGGAAAGCAACTTGATCGAAGCAGGAGCAGGTTCTCGCCTGCCGCACCTGGCCAGGCATGCAGCACAATGGGGGCTATGCGGGCTGGAATTTGCGGCGGGAATTCCCGGCACCGTAGGCGGCGGAGTGATCATGAACGCCGGTGCTCACGGCAGTTCGATGTCTGAAATCGTGGAAGAAGTTTCCATTTACGACTCGACTCTCAACAAGATTGTGAACTTGAAGAAAGACGATTTAGGTTTTCAATACAGAAAATGCGCTCTTGATCCGCAGAAACATGCGGTTTTGTCCGCAAAGTTACGCTTAAACACCGATAGACCTGAAGAAATTGAAGTGCGCATTCGACACAATGAAGAGTATCGATTGCGTACTCAGCCAATCGGCTTTCCCAACGCTGGCAGTACTTTTAAGAACCCAGAGCCGTCCCGCGCCGCCGGAATGCTCCTCGATCAATCCGGTGCTAAGGAGCTGAAAGAAGGGCAAGCGGCGGTTTCAGCCTTGCATGCCAATTTCGTCATCAATCTGGGTGGCGCTACGTCAGATCAAGTGACAACACTGCTTCACAAGATGCAGGACAGGGTTATGGAGAAATTTGGAGTGAGACTTAATCCTGAGTGGAAAACGCTGGGAGACTTCACTGCCGAAGAAAAAGCGGTATGGAGCCCGTGAAGCAGAACTCTCAAAAGTGGCTGTTTTACTTGTTTTTAAGCGGATTAGAAAGGCAGCCGGGTTACTATAAATGCAGGCCGACCGGCAATTTAGTGGATAGCGTCAAGTGGCAGAAGTAAATTACGTCAAACTGGGGCAACACGGCAGTCCTGTCGTGATGTTGCATGGTTGGGGCCAAACGCTTGAATCAATGCGCGTTTTGGGCGATCTGCTCTCGCGCTACCATCAAGTTTATCTTGTCGATTTTCCTGGCTTCGGCAAATCCGAAAAGCCCAAAGATGACTGGGACACAATCGATTACGCACGTTGTATCGACGAGCTTTTCGAAAAACTCGGTCTGGAAAACGCCATTGTCATCGGGCATTCATTCGGTGGACGAGTTGGTATGCGCATGGCAGTGAAGCATAAGAAGCGAGTGAATACGCTCGTCCTCATTAACACAGGCGGGCTCAAATCGCAGCTTAAGGGCAAACGACTCTATCGCGCCAAAGCCTTGAAACTTCTTTCAAACACACTCAAATGGTGTGATTCGACGTTCGGTACCAAATATTTCGAAACCTGGTTCGTTCCCAAATACGCATCCAGAGACTACCGAAACGCCGGCGTTCTTAAGAACATTCTTGTCAAAACCGTCAACGAAGATCAAAGTCAAGACGCCGCTCAAATCACTTGTCCGACCTTCTTGCTCTGGGGCGAAAGAGACGAAGAAACGCCTGTCGAGATGGGTTATCGTTTGAATTCAATTATTCCCAAATCACAACTTGTGGTTTTACCCGAAAAGGATCACTTTCCCTTCATTGACGAGGGCGCTCACCTTTGCGCGCACTACATTTTGGAATTTCTAAATTCTCAAAACGTAGAAACTCCCGCGCTCCGGCAAGGAGATCTGGCCAATGTTTGAAGAATTCTCCGCTTCTCCTGAATCGGTTATGGTCGGTCTTGCCTTGGCCGGACTTGGCACCATCGGTTTCTTTGAAAAGCGTGGAATGCGCTATTTGCAGTATTTCCAACAACAGGAATATGAAGGCAAACGCTTCATCGATTGGATTGTAGAGAAGCATGCCTTCGACAAAAAGGGCTCGTTAACCGCACTTTTCTGCGGTGGGCTGTCTGCGTTCTATCTGTCAGTCGATGACAGAGGGTCTTTTCTGACCAGCGTGTTTGCTTGCATGGCAATGCTCAGACTGGCGCGACAAGAAGAGGATCCGACCGGTACAGGCAAAATTACGCTCAAAATGACAGAGCGTGCAAAGCGCATCTTCCGGCTAGCCATGTGGCTTTATGTGGCGGCCACTTTGTTGCTGGCAGTAATCGTCTGGATAACAGCCGGCGCAAGCAAACTTCCTGTTTTCCTTTTTGCTTCTATCGTTCTAATCCAATCCCAGCCACTGTTTCTCGTATTGGCGAATCAAATTCTTTCCGGTAGAGAAAAGGAATTGCAAGAGAATTTTGCCAACGAAGCACGCAGCATCATCAAGTCAGTGAAACCAAAAATCATTGGCATAACCGGCAGTTACGGCAAAACAAGCACGAAGGTCATTCTGGCGGACATCCTATCGACCGTTGGAGCCACCTTCAGCACACCGCGCAGTATCAACAGCTATATGGGCATGACTCGTGAAATTCGTGAGCGCATGCGCCCTGGACACCGCTTTGCAGTCGTTGAGATGGGTGCGTATTACATCGGCTCGATCAAACGAATGTGTACACTGACACCACCTGATGCCGCAATTATCACGGCAATTGGCGGGATGCATTTGGAGCGTTTCGGCTCCCACGAAAACGTTTTTAGAGCAAAATCAGAGCTTGCACAAGCAGTGCCGGCCGACGGCATCTTGGTAGTGAACGGGGACAGCGACTACTGCCGCCGTGCGGCGCAAGAGAACCCGAAACGAATTACACGTCTTTATGGTCTGGATAAGAATTCAGGGCATTTAGACGCATACATGCACGACATTCAGGCGACTGCCGACGGTACGCACTTCACAATCGACTATGAAGGTGAGTCATACAAAGGCTTTACAAAACTGCTCGGCAAGCCGATGTTGAGTAATATCCTTGCCTCCTTCACAATGGCAGTTTCTCTCGGCATGAATCCGCATCTCGTCATCGCCGCTATTCGCCATGTGAAAACAGAAAGCAATCGCCTGGAACCGGTGAAAACAACTCCGGCATCTTTCGTAGCCGCCGGCAGCGCCAAGCCGATTAGACAAGGGCGCGTGCTGCGCTTGAACGATGCATATAACTCCAATCCAATTGGATTTGCAGCCGCACTGGAAGTTCTCTCCCAGCAACAAAACGGCAGACGTGTATTGGTCACACCGGGCATGGTCGAGCTGGGCGAGAAACAGTTTGAAGAGAATAAAAAAGCCGCCCAGATTGCTGCCGGGGTCTGCGATATGGTGGCAATTGTCGGTTCAACTAACAAGCAAGCACTCATGGATGGTCTTTCGCAAGGCGGCATGCCCTCGGAGAAAATCAAAGAATTCGACAAAATGTCGGAAGCGTTCAGCTTCCTTGGTCACGATTATTGCCAGGACGGTGACACTGTTTTGATAGAAAACGACCTGCCTGATTTGTATGAAACTGTTCCGGTATTTTAGGAAGCGCTGCCTGTGAACACCAACGGTGACAAAAAGAGAAAAGCAGTAGCAGTCCTATTCGGCGGGCGCTCGGTCGAGCACGAGATTTCGATTATCACCGGACTGCAGTTGATTAAGGCAATGGACACGGTGAAATACAAGCCTATTCCGGTGTACATTTCGCCACAGGGTAAGTGGTACAGCGGAGATGCTTTATACGATAAGAGTTTCTATCGCCGCATGCCCGGCTCCCTCGGAAGCGTTGATGAAGTGACGATTTTGCCCGAGCCAAATATTAAAGGTCTGACGATCCGCCGACCCAAGACGTCCGGCAAGGCACCATATTCGATGCTGAGCAAAACGTCCGAATCAGTCATTCACGTGGACATTTTTTTGCCGGCGTTTCATGGCACCTACGGTGAAGACGGCTGTATTCAGGGGCTTTTGGAACTTGCAGACGTGCCCTATACCGGCTGTAATGTACTTGCTTCGGCTTTGGGGATGAGCAAGTATCACGCTAAAAAACTCGTTGAGAGTCATGGCATTCCAGTTCTACCTGGAGTCGTTGTGAAGCGTGAGTCAATCGAAGCTGATTATGGAAATCACCTGGATTTTTTGCGCGACCAAGTTCTACAACATCAAGGTTTGGAGGACTTTCCGCTCTTTGTGAAACCGCTGAATCTTGGCTCCAGCATTGGTGTAGCGAAGGTGAGAAACATAGAGGAATTCAATTCCGCCATAGTTCTCGCCTTGAAATATGACGTGGGTGCAATTGTAGAACCATGCCTTGATGACAAAATGGAATTGAATGTCTCGGTTATCGATGACGGGGAGCCAAAAGCTTCTGTCGTCGAGATTCCAGTTTCTTCATCAGGCGACGAACTCACATACGAAGACAAATATTTGCGCGGCGGAAGCAAAAAAGGCGACAACACACTAGCTGGTATGGCGTCGCTAACTCGTGTAATCGATCCTTCCGATTTGCCGGAAGAACTGAAAAACCGCGCCCGAGATTACGCTGTGAAAGCCTTCAAAGTGCTCAATTGCTCAGGCGTTTCCAGAATTGACTTCATGCTCGACAAGAGAACGAATGTGCTTTATTTCAACGAGATAAACACGATTCCTGGTTCATTCTCCTTCTATCTGTGGATGAATTGCAAACCACCTCATTTCTACACTGAAGTAATCACAACGATTCTGGACCGCGCAGAAGACACTTATGCTCGCAAAACAGCTCTGGCTCGCGAGATTGGATTCAAGGCTCTGTTCAAATAATGTTCTAGAGCTGGTCTTACTTATTGAAGAACTGTCGCAGCTTATCCCAGAAACTCTGTGAAGGTTGCTGCGTTTGCGTATTTCTGCGCCGGTAATTTGAATCCTTCGCATCCGGGCGAGTCAATCGCTCGCTGGTCTTGCGTGGATTCTGCACATCGGAATAATTGATCCTTTCTGCGTCTTTGCGTGTTACCTTCTGCAGGTCTTCTTCCTTCGGTTGTTCGCGTTCGAGCCAATTCGCCGGACGTTTGCTCGAATCGGAATGCAACCCTGATCGCAAGTTCGGATTGGTAGGTGGACCGTCCTTCTTTGGTGCTACGGTCGCTTGCAACGGCACCAATGCTTCTTCAGGAATTTCGAAATCGGGATGTATGCCGTGATAGATCTTGTAGAGTTCATAGCGAACTTCACGCGCACCAAAAGGTCTATCTTCAGGATTGTGCGCCGTCAAACGTCTAATTAGATCATCAAGCTCAGGAATTACATCCGGATGCGTGATGCCCGGTGCGCTCACTGTAAGCGGTTTTGGACGAACCCCGGTGCATAGATGCCCGAGAGTTGCACCAAGTGCATAAAGATCGCTGCGAGTTTCCGGTCGCCCAAAATACTGTTCGGGCGGTGAGTAGCCTGCTGTAACGACTCGTGTTGCTGCTTGTTTCGGCATAAACATACGAGCAATGCCGAAATCAATAAATACAATTTGACCTTCGGGCGTGAGCATCAGATTGCTCGGCTTCAAATCCCTATAAATGATTGGTTGATCTCTTTCATGCAGATACTCGAGAACCTCGCAGCACTGTATACCTATTTCTACTGTGGCTTCCGAGCCGAAGGGTCCGTAGTTCTGTACGATGCTATCCAGGTTTTTTCCTGGAACGTAATCCATTACTAGGAAATACTTGCCGTCATCGGTGACATGAAAATCGGAGAATCGGACGATGCCAGAGTGATCTAGTTGTCTCAGAATCTCTACTTCTCTCTTAAACAGACGCTCTGCTTCAAACTGCTCGTCGGGATTGCTTGGCTTACTTATCAGCTGTTTAACCACACACTGAATATTTCCCTGAGCTTTGTCCTCGGCCAAGTAGATGACGCCCATACCGCCCTGTCCGAGCGGTTGGCAAAATCTATACCGTTGAAACCAGTCAGCGGAGCTCTGAATCACGAGTTTTAACTCCGGCACTTGCACACATGGCCGTGCCTCACGATACCGATACAGCAATAGATTCATACCCCTGCTCTCCGGCTATCAATCGACCGGTAAAGCCCAAAAGACGGCGTTTTCTATCAAGAAAAAGTCAAGAGTTGACATACGTTCGTATGGCATGCTAACTTTTAATCATCTCCCCACTTCACTTGAGTCGTACCCCAAATGCGGGCCGCAAGCCCGCCGGAGGTAGAGTTATGGGTCTTGCCAATATTTCAATTGTGGGGAATCTCGTGAAGGCTCCCGAACAATTACAACTTGCCAGTGGAAAGCTAAAAACTACTTTTGTCGTAGCCGTTAATCACGCTAAAAAGAGCGAAAGTGAATCGGCAGACTACTACAACGTTGTAGCGTGGGGCCGCCTTGCTGAACTCGCCGGACAATATCTGGATAAAGGTCAGCAGGTGACCGCGACAGGAAGACTCACGCTTGATCGATGGACCGACAAGAACGGTCAAGCGAGAGTTACTCCTGTGGTAAATGCAGATCAAATCGCCTTCCCTAGACGTTCTCAGCCAGATTTTTCAGGAGGTGAAACAGACATGAGTAGAACATTCGCCAAGGGTGGATCGGTACGCAGCGTCAAATACAAAGAAGCTGATGTTGAAGACGAAAATTTCGACGACATCAACGAAGAAGCTGGCGATGAGGATGAGGATGAGGATGAGGATGAGGAAATCGTCGAAAGAGTGAAGGGGGTTTTTGCAGACGCGCCACCAGTAAAAGGTGGCAGGAAGCGTGCAAAAACAGCATAGAAAGTTTATTGAAGAAGAAGAAGTAGTGGTAGTCGTCTTGCTTTCTACACACCAAGCAAGAGCGGCTGTGACGAAAACCGAACTGTATTACACCTGACTAGAAAGAGGAGGGACAGCTAACGCTTTCTTTCAACTGTGACACGCACTTATAGAAAGGACTTGCCTATCGAGCAAAACTACTGAAAGTTATTCGAATGTTGAACTGGTTGAAAAATTGGTTCAAAAAAGTAAAAGGGAAAGGCATGGGGATCGCCTTTCCCTTTTGCTTAGTAAGCACCCTCTGAGGGATTCGAACCCCCGACACCCTCCTTAGGACGGAGGTGTTCTATCCAGCTGAACTAAGAGGGCAAAAAAATACTCTGGTCCAACAGTAATTAAGATCCTAGCATCATTGCAACTTAGTTTTGTCCCGCGGTCCACTTCACAAATCTCCAGACACCTGGGGCAAAAGCCAGAAAAGCAAGCACTCCCAATCCAGCAAGCGCGACAAGAGCGATTCGCACGCCATATTTAAGGCTGTCTGGCTTGTAATTAAATTCAATAGCATGGGCACCAGCAGGCACATAAACCGCTCTTGTGAATCCATTTGCGCGATAGATCGGCACTGACACGGAATCTAGCAAAGCTTTCCAACCGGGATAAAACTGATCGCGCAATATCAGCATGCCTGGCTTCGGCGAGTTTACCGAGATCACAACGTGCTCTGGTTTATCGCAGAGAAGCTCACAAACTGCAGTTCTGGGCGTATTTTTTTCAACGAAACCGAGAGGATAAGGCCTGTTCTCATCTTTCTTTCTCTCAATTAGTGGCATCAATGACAGACCTTTTTCTTTTGACTCATCGACCTCCAATATGCGATAAGCCTGATCGGTACTATCAACCCAAGTCCAGCTCTCAACCAGTTCGATTCTCGGCTTGGGATTCTTTACTTTGTACAGTCTGATGTTTTTCGGATCATTCTCTTCCACAATTTCAAAATCATCAGAAGACAAATCTGGCTGTTTCTTTCCATCGCGACGCAGCTGGCAAGCTACATATTGAAGACCGGCAGCAGAAGAGTATCGACGCAGCCCTTCATCGTAAATATCGTCGTCAATCACTTTTGCAGTGGTACCGTCTTTTCTTGTTTCTGTTGCATTGCGTACATCATTGATAAGGCTAAGAACAAGATGCCTATACTTTGCAGACAAAGCACCCTCATAACCGTATGCCTGTTGCACGTTGTAGTCCATGTTACTGTTGCAGACAAGCAGATCGCGGCAATACCTGTAGTACTTAAGTGTTCGCTCGCTTGGTCCCCCGTTGAAAGTCGATGCAGGAGCCGCGAGCGGATCGTAGTAAAGACTCAACAATCGCGCTTTAGCGATTCCAGTTTCACCAACCTGCCTCTCCATCATCTGCATAAGTACGGGCTTGTCCGTGTAGAAGCTGGAAGGCGCAGATAAAGCCGGAAATCGCATGGATGTACCAAGCAAATCCATGACCAGAAGTAAGCTCGAGAACAATAGAAAACCAAAATTCTCAATCAAATTTTTCTGCCGCAAGATGCAAATTGCCACCAATGTCAGCCCGACCGCGCCACTGTGAAAAATCGCAGTACCAATCGCGATGGTAACCTCAGCGTTGATACTCATCTTGGCAGATTGAATAGTGAGCCAATAGCGTCCAAAAATGACCGCCAATAATCCGCTCAGCAAAACAACAAACCAAAATATAGCCATTCCTTTGAGGGCTTTATAGCCGACTCTGTTATCTTTTGTTGCTTGAATGCCAAAGGCGGCCAGAAGACAAATTGCCATAATCGGCAAAACCATCAGTTTCACTGGATAACGAGACGTAGCCAGCGACGGAAAGGTATGCAGCAACCAGGGCATAACCGGTGTGTATCGTCCCAGTGAAAGCACGCTACCGGCAATTAAAAGCAATCCGGCAGGCACCAGCCATGGTGACCGCGTGTGAAATACGCCGAGCATTGCAAATGTGAGCACTGCCGAACCTACGTAAGCAGACGGCAGAAAGGGCATATAGGAAGCTCTGTCAGCAGCCACGGGCAAAAATCCATTGCCTATCGTTTGCAAATCTCCAAATGGTTGAGCCAAAACCATGGTGGCAAAGCTGTACCAATTAGCACTCCAGATCATCACTTCGTTTGGATCGAGTCCCTTGGCACGATTGGAAGTAGAAGCCCATTCAAGCGCGGGTAAAAGCAGGGGCATACAAAGGCAACCGCCAATTGCCAGTGCCAGCACGCGACAGAAGAAAATTTTCAGAGGTTTTTCGTCGTGCAGTTGATCGGCAGGATCGCTGGTCTCCGCGTCAGCCTTGCGCTCCCAGTTAGTCTTGAACTTCAGCAAGTAGTGACGCCCAAATCCGGTCAATGCATGAGCCAACACAATCACCATGATCGGAACGAATACTTCCGGCCGACCGGCACTGATCATGAGAAACACACATAGAGAAAGAACGATTATCCACTGCGATCTTTGAGAAATAGATTGCGCAAAACGAATACGTCTTGATGCGAAAAGAGCCATAGGCAGCCAGCTAGAACCGGCAACAAGCGAGTAGTTGGAACTCAAGGTAAACATGTATCCACTAAAAGCAAAAGCCAAGCCAGCGCATGCGGCCGCTCCAAAGCTCAGACCAAGACTTTCTGCAAGAAGACAACCGCCAACTGCTGCGACACAATGATGCAGAATTTGCTGAACCGACAAGCCTTGACTGTAGGTCAACACCGAATAAAGCAAAGTTGGCGGATATAGAAATGATGGCGAAGGCAGCGCAAACTGCGGCATTCCGAAATAAAGAAATGGATTCCACAAAGGCAGGCGCCAGTGCGCGTATGCATCGCCTATGTATCGACAGAATGGTTCAAAGAAGAGATGGTGGTCGGAGGAGACGTAAGTGCGTCCAGCAAAGAGAAAAGGATAGTAGTGCACCAGAAGTAGGGTAAGAATTGCCACGAAGAAAAACAGATAGCGCCAAGGACGACTCAATCTGGTCGGGTCGGCTATCTGATTCTTCAGCTGGACGAGCAAATCCGAGCTCATCTCACCGATTCACTAGTGCGTCAAACCTACGTTTCCGGCAATCTCTGCAGTTCTGCTGAAAGGAGATGCGTCCTCAATCAAGCTGACAGGCGGTGTCGTCGAGGAAGGACGAGCGATCAGGGGTTTGACTGCTTCTTTCGAGAACTTCATAACCGGGTCTACAGCAGTGGTGCCAGTCGCCACAATAACGATCAAGCACATCGCCAACGCCAGAGCCGGAGCTTCCTGTGGACTGTCGATATACGCTTTCTCTTTCGGCAGCGCTTCAACCTTGGCGGATGGCTTGTCGACAATCATTTTGATAACTACTTGCGAGTAGTAGTAGATCGCCGGCACGGAAGTAGCCAAAGCTACACCGACAAGCAATGCACCCAAAGGAATTCCGCCAACTGGTGTTTGAATCGAAGAACCAGCCCAGAAGACAAAAACTTTAGCAAAGAATCCGGCCGGCGGAATCGGCAGTCCAGCCAGGTTTAACAAGCAGACGGACATACCGAGAGCGAGCAGCGGACGCTTGCGAATCAGACCGGCATAGTCGTCGATCTTGTCGCTGCCAGTCTCATTGGCAAAGAGAATTGCTCCGGCGAATGCTCCAAGGTTCATGAAACCATAGACAACGACGTAATACATCATTGCCCCAAGCCCTTCATGATTGACGGCAAGCAAGCCGATCATAATGTAGCCGACGTGAGCAATGGACGAATACGCGAGCATTCGTTTGAATGACTTCTGAGCCAGGGCGACCAGGTTGCCGACAACCATGGATAGAATTGCCAGAGCACTGACAACAATGACCCAGTCGTTCGATTGCTTGCCAAAAACGTCGATCAAAAGGCGCAGTGCCACAACAAATCCGCCTGCTTTCGAACCGATGGAAAGAAATGCGGTAACAGGAGTAGGAGCACCTTCATAGACGTCAGGCGTCCACATGTGGAACGGCACGAGTGAAAGCTTGAAACCAACTGCACTGAGAAGGAGGACCAGCAGGAATACACTTCCCATCATCTCAGTGGGAGATGACATCGGCATTTCGAGTCTTTCGCGAATGGCCTGGAAGCTTGTTGAACCAGTCAGTCCATATAGGAAGGAGAGACCGTAAAGAAGGGTCGCTGTAGTGGCAGCCGTAGACAAAAGATACTTTAGAGCTGCTTCGCTACTGCGCGCGTCTGTTTTCGTAAAACCGGCCAGAACCACGCAGCAGATACTGAGCGTTTCGAGGCTGACGAAAAGCATGATCAAGTCGGTAGAGCCGGCCAGCAGCATTACTGAAAGGACAGCGGTAAGAAGAATGGCGTAAAACTCGCCACGGTTTCTGCCAAGGTGATGCTCATATCCAACGGTCATCAGCACACAGATGGCACCGACCATGCAAGCAAGTAATCCAAAGCTGGTGGTTAACTGGTCGACAGTGAACAATCCGTTGAAGAGCGGCAGCGAAGTGCTGGACCAGGACCTCATCAAGAACCACATCGCAGATGTCAGTCCTAGCAGACTGAAAAACGGAGTCCATTCTTTTGCTTTGGGAACGAAAAGGTTCCACACAGCAGCTAAAAGAATCGCCACCACAAGGCATATCTCAGGCAGGAGATATTTGATGCTAATGGCGTACTGGGTCAAATCGTTCATCTAAGTGTCGTCCGTTAGAATCGGTTCGAGTCGGCTAGGCCTGTCTGTTGGATATCTAGCTCTCAAAAACCTGAGAAATAAGCCTTCTAATTCTACAAAGGCGCGCCTTGCACTCCCTAAAGAAACGCTTATATTCAGCTAATAAAGAGAAAAGAAATTACATTCAAAGCTGAACAGCGAGAAATACTTTCGCGTTGTTACGCCAATTAACAAATTCTGAGGCGAAATCAGTCTTGCGCTCAAGACAATATGCTTGATTGTGAGCAAAGGTGCTATCTAGACCGCTTTCACACTCCGAGGGATATGCAGACAAGGTACAAAGTGGCTACCGGAACACGGTCGGTAACAATTGCGTCGTATCAGCTTCCCACCTGATTAGCTGTAGGATCGTACCCAGTTCAGGCGTTTCCGGTAATATAATTGATAAAAGAGGTTACTCGAATTGGTGGAAACATCGGATACAAGATCCGCAGAAGCGGCTGAGTCCCCCAAGCGCTGCCTACTCGCGCTGGAAGACGGTGAGACATTTGCAGGTTTAGCCTTCGGCAGGGCTGGCACAACAACCGGGGAGTTGGTGTTCAATACCAGCTTGAGCGGTTACCAGGAGATTCTCACAGACCCAAGCTATGCCGGTCAGATAGTCACGCTCACCTATCCTGAAATTGGCAATTACGGCACCAATGACGAAGACGTAGAGTCCCGCAAAATATTCGCAAGGGGTCTTGTAATCAGGCATCTAAGCCGGCGTTACAGCAATTGGAGAGCCACCTCTTCACTATCTGATTTTCTCGACTCCCAAGGCATACTGGGCATCTCGGATGTCGATACTCGGGCAATCACGCGCCATATCCGCGACAAAGGCGCAATGCGCTCGGCAATGTCCACCGAAATACTCGATCCAGAAAAACTCGTTGCGCTTGCAAAGTCTTCCAGTGAGATGGAAGGCATGGACCTCACCGACGAAG
This sequence comes from Candidatus Melainabacteria bacterium, assembly GCA_012965515.1. GTDB lineage: Bacteria > Cyanobacteriota > Vampirovibrionia > Obscuribacterales > Obscuribacteraceae > QKMZ01. The sequence continues at coordinate 12,849 of DTSE01000135.1, forward strand.
TGACGACGAAAGAACCTTATAAAGTCGGCGTCGGCAAATATAAGGTCGCCGTCATGGACTTCGGCGTCAAGAAAAGCATTTTGGACCAGTTGGCAGCCCACGATATGGCACTCACGGTCTATCCTGCATCGGCCAAAGCAGACAAATTACTCGCTGACAAACCTGATGCGGTTTTCCTTTCCAACGGTCCCGGAGATCCAGCCGCCTGCTCCGGAGTTTTGAACGAATTGCCCCAATTGATTTCAGCAGGACTGCCGATTTTTGGCATCTGCCTGGGGCACCAACTGCTTTGCATCTCGATGGGCGCTCAGACTTACAAATTGAAGTTTGGTCATCGTGGCGGCAATCAGCCGGTCAAAGATTTGCTTACGGGTAAAGTCGAAATCACCTGCCAGAACCACGGTTTTGCAGTTGCAGAAGATAGCCTACCTGATTCACTGGAATTGACTCATGTGAATCTAAACGATCACAGTGTCGAGGGTTTCCGCCACAAAACACTGCCAATATTCGGTGTGCAATATCACCCGGAATCCAGCCCCGGTCCGCACGACGCCAACTATCTTTTCGAGCGCTTTTTCGACCTTATCGAATCCCATCGAAAAGTGAGCGTCTAATTTGTATAAACTTGCGATCTTCGACTTTGATGGCACCCTTGTCGATTCCGCGCCTGGAATTATCGACGTCATGCGCCAGGTCGTCGTTGAATATGAGCTTCACGAGGACATTCTCACGAAGTGGCGTGATCTAGTCGGCGTGCCGCTCGGAAAGCAGATGGAGATCATTTTTCCAAATCATTCGGAAGAATTTTGGCTGGAAGTAGCCGATCGATACCGTGCGATTTATGACGGCAAAACTATTGAAATTTGCCCGCTCTTTCCTGACCTTATAACCATGTTGAATAGCCTTCGAGATGCAGGCATCAAGATCTCCATTGCCTCGTCAAAACGCCGACCACTTATAGAGGTTGTTCTCGAGCACCACAAGTTGTCTCAATATTTTGAATTGGTTGTCGGTGCAACCGACATCACTCACCACAAACCGCATCCAGAGTCTGTCCATCACACAGTTAAGAAGTTGGGTCTGCAACACGCAGACACGGTGGTGATTGGCGACAGCATTTACGACCTGGAGATGGCACGTAATGCGGGTGTGGATGCAATTGGGGTGACAACCGGAATTCATAGCAAAGAAATTTTGATTACCGCCGATCCCCTTTACATCGTCGATTCACTTGACGAGGTCGGAAGAATAATTCTTAACGGTAGAAGCCAGAAACTGGCTTGATTTCGTGGCGATCTTTACCGATTTGGCGAAAACTTTTTAAGAGGACTTCGGGACCAACTGGCAACTTCCTGTCGTCTGTTAAAATCAGTCGGTTCTTAAGAGCCGCGCACCTGCCGATTTCAGGTGTCCTATATGCAATTGACTACCGTTTCGGCGGCTTGAGAAAAGAGAAGTTGACAAGAAGCTACCAGCGTCAGACTAAAGTTATTGCGGGCACTTTGTGCCTCTGTTTTGTTGTTTCTTTTTCTGCAGTCTATGCAGAGGAAGGACCGAGCGCAGTT
>DTSE01000136.1 GCA_012965515.1 Candidatus Melainabacteria bacterium
CTTTACACAGGTGATTCGATAACCCAGCGGTTTGCTGCGGTTCCACGATCCATGTTCGGCAATGAAAACTTGATTCTTGTACTCTGGTGGAAACATATCGCCGGTGTAAAAGCGCATGCCCAGCGCTGCAACGTGCGGACCCAGCGGTACGCGACAAGGAGTGAAGTCCGAATCATTCGGCCGTTTCGAGCCATACTCGGGGTCTTTCACATTCAGTCCATATCGATATGGATATCCAAAATTCATTCCTGGCTTCGGCGCACAATTCAGCTCGTCGGGCGGAAGGTCGTCTCCAAGCCAATCGCGGCCGTTATCGGTGAACCACAACTCCTTGGTGACCGGGTGCCAATCAAAACCGACCGTGTTGCGAATACCCTGGGCATACAACTCTAAGTTCGACCCGTCAGGCTTCATTCGCATCATACAGGCATATTTCGTCCAGTCTCTTTCGCAAACATTGCACGGCGCACCGACGGGAATATAGAGCCAGTTGTCGGGACCGAAGCGGATGTACTTGTGACCGTGAGCGAGATCTGAAGGCAGCTTCAAATTCACAGGCACCGGAGCAGGCGGATCTGTGAGGTGATTGTCGATGTCTTTGAGTTTTACAACGCCATTGATCTGTCCGACGTACAAATCGCCATCTTTGAACGCCATTCCCAAAGGACCATAGAGCTTTTTGGCAACGATGTACTTGGCGTCGGCGACTCCATCTTTGTTCTTGTCTACAACTGCCGTGACATCGCCATCTATGAGGCGTGACCCAACATACAAAATTCCGGACGGGCTGAGGGCCATCGAGCGAGCCTTGGGAACATCTTTGCAGTACGGGGCAATAGAAAACCCGGGCGGCAGCTTAATCTTATTCATTTCAGGCGTGGTCGCCTTGACCGAAAAGAACGTCAAATACCCGGTTGTGACGATGAGACCAAGTAAAAAGAATATTCTTGGTTTTTTGAAAGCTTTCGCAGGCGCCTTGTCTTCGGTCGTCATAAGAATCTCGGAACCCAGATATGGGGGTAAAACTCGCTATATAATCGTTCTTGACGGTAAACGACTATATTACCTAAATCATCAACGCAAAGCGCGTAAATAATCGTGGCACGTAAACTCAATCCCGGCGGCGGCTTTCCAGCCATCATGTACTCGCTTGAAAAAGCCTTTCAAGTCGGTCCGCTGCGCCTTTTTAAACGCATGAATTCCCGCAACGCTTGCAAGACATGCGCGGTGGGGATGGGCGGAATGAAGGGCGGCATGGTCAATGAAGCCGGACACTGGCCGGAAGTTTGCAAAAAGAGCCTGCAAGCTCAAGTTGCCGACATGATCGGTGCGTTACCAGCGGACTATTTCGATAAACATTCTCTTGCCGATCTTGAGAAACTGACGCCCAAACAAGCAGAGGATGCCGGGCGGCTTTCGTATCCGGTTGTGCTCGATAAGGGTGCCACCCACTTTAAACCGATAACGTGGGAAGCAGCGCTCAAACATATTGAAAGCGCAATGAAAGCGACGACGCCCGATCGCACGGCATTCTACTCATCCGGTCGTTCTTCGAATGAAGCCGCGTTCCTACTGCAGGCATTTGCACGCGTATACGGCACCAACAACGTGATGAACTGTTCCTACTATTGCCATCAAGCGTCTGGCGTGGCGCTCAAGATGGCATTCGGCACAGGCACTGCCACCGTCGAATTGGAAGATCTGACACGTTGTGATCTCGTTGTATTGCTGGGTGCCAATCCTGCATCAAACCATCCAAGGCTGATGACACAACTCGCCAATTTGCGCGCGCGTGGCGGAAAAGTGATTGTCGTAAATCCGGTACGGGAGTCGCCGCTAGAAACTTTCCACGTACCGTCGCAAATCAAGTCGCTTTTCTTCGGCACAAAAATCGCATCCACCTATATTCAACCACTGCCAGGCGGCGACGTTGCGTTTCTAGTAGGCGTACTCAAATCGATAATCGAAAAGCGCAGAGTCGATAACGAATTCGTCGACAGCTACGCTGAAGGCGCTGCCGAAGTTCTCGACTACGCTCGCAACGCCGATTGGAATGAATTGATCAAAAACAGCGGCGTCGACAAGCAATCAATCGAAAACTGTGCGGACATAATTTACATGTCCAAGCGAACCATCTTCGCTTGGGCAATGGGATTGACGCATCACGCAAGTGGCGTGGATAACGTGCTTGCCGTATGCAATTTGGCGATCGCAACTGGAAACGTTGGTAAGCCCGGTGCTGGATTGTTGCCGATTCGCGGACATTCGAATGTACAAGGCATCGGTTCGGTCGGGGTGGCACCGGCGCTGCAAGACAGCGTGCGGCAGTCTCTCGAGACTATTTATGGAACGAAAATCACTGACACCCCCGGGCTAGATACGCATGCCATGATTGATGCATGCGGCAAGGGCGAAATCGATTTTCTGTTTGCACTGGGCGGAAACCTTTGGGGCTCCAACCCTGACTCAACGTGGGCGCAAGAGAGCATGAACAAGGTGAAAACCATCGTGTATCTCTCGACAAAATTGAACCCCGGGCATTTCTTTGGACGGGGAGAAACAACATTGATCCTGCCGGTGCTTGCCCGCGACGAAGAACCGCAAGGGACTACTCAGGAATCGATGTTCAACTTCATTCGCTATTCCGAAGGCGGAAAGCCGAATGTGAAAGGACAGATGATGCCGGAATCAGAGATTATCTGTGACATCGCAAATAGAGTATTGAGCAAAGAACCATTTGACTGGACGACGCTTAGAGATCATCGAAAGGTTCGCGAGATTATTTCGAAGACAATTCCCGGCTGGGAGCAACTTGGCACCATTGACGATACCAAAAAGGAATTTACGATCACGGGCCGCGTTTATCACACCCCTCAGTTCAATACTAAATCGGGCAAGGCAATAATGTACCCGACACCTGTACCGAAGCCTGTCTCAGACGGTCTCATTCTGATGACCCTGCGCTCAGAAGGGCAATTCAATACCGTAGTCTATGACGAATACGATTTTTACCGGGGCGTCCCACATCGCTACTGCATTCTTATGTCCAAAGACGATGCCGAAAAATTGAACGTCAAAGATGGACAACGCGTAGCCGTCCGCGGAGAGGCAGGACGAATGGAGAACATAGAAGTGGTTGTTGGCGCCATCCGCCCGGGCGCAGTGGCGATGTATTATCCCGAATCTAACGTGCTTATAAAGGCAAACGTTGATGCACGATCGAAAACACCAGCCTTTAAAAGCGCGCCTGTCTGGATCGAATCGTAGAATGCACCTGCTACTTTTTGACTGACTCCTTAGCGACGGATGGCGACACAGGTGCATCAGACGTCATGCGATGGCGCGGTTTCTTGTGTTCTCCCTCAATTTCCTTACGTTGGCTCACGGTCAGCACTCGCTGAAGCTTTGCCCAAGTGTCTCGTTTGATTTGGTGCATTTGGACTTGCATTTCTTTGAGCTGCACAGCCCTTTTGACCGTGTCAGGAGAGCGCTCATCAACACCAAAGTCTGCTTCCCTAGCCGCTCTCAACTTTTCAGCGAGTGGGTCAGCTACTTCTCTGTATTCCCGAAAAATTTGATCGACTTTCAATTTCTGTGCCGGAGTCAAGGATTTCAATTTCTTGACTTTCTTAAAATTCGGAATGGGATTTTTGCGATGATGTTTCTTGTCAGGTTTACTCGGAGTGGCGCTCTGCGTTTTACTCGGAGTTGCGCTCTGCGTTTTACTCGGAGTTGCGCTCTGCGTTTTGCTGTTCGACTTAGGAGTAATCTTGCTAGCCGATGTGGCCGGCTTATCTACAGCGTAGACATCTGCAACAAAAACCGTCGTCGTCATCAGCAATGGCACTACATACAGTGCAATTCGTTTCTTCAGAATTTTCAGCACGTTTAGCTCTCTTTTTTCTTTTTTTGTTTTGTCTCAACCTTAACAGTCTTGAAAAGTTTATCTTTTAGCTTCTTGAACTTCTCGATTTGAAACCAGAGTTCTGATCCGGCAACGGAAATATCTTGATTCTTGTACTCGGGACCTTTGGTTGCTGTTTCCAACTTAGCCCAGGGGGGATTAAACCCGCGAGCAGCATCAAACATCTCTACATAGGCTTGCATCAAGTCGGTGTCGGAAACAGCCGGTCGAGGCAGCGAATTGATTTCATGGTCAAGCATTGGAATGATCTCCTCAATCTGAGACATGAAATAGTCAACCCATTTCTTTCGCGGAGGCAGATAGCCAATCGACATCATCCCGGATGGATTGGGAATTGCCGGAATAACTATCGGACCGATTACGTTCGGCTCTGCAACGACAACCATATCCTGGCGTTGAGCTTCGTACATCAAACCTTTCAACATTTCTTGTAAGTGATGAACTGAAACGCCTATATCATGCAGCCCTTGCAAAACAACCGGAGCGCCGCCCTGGATATTACCTTGCAGAGAAGCGCTGCTGGGGGGATTTAATCTAGCCGGACTTTTGCTGTCGGTCCCGGAAACTGTGCCAGGTTGAGCATCTGTGGCTGCGGGGGTGATTGGGTTCGCGCCGGTCGAGTCTATCGAGTTGGCACCATTTGGGCTAGCCGGGTCAGCATGGCACGGCGGCAACACCAGGAATGTCACGGCTAAAAGGGCGAAAATCGAATTGCGCAGAGCCATCAACCCACCTCGAAAAGGTTCAAGCAAGCAGTATACCTGCTTTAGATCAGTGCGCCAGGGAATAATAGGCACTGTAGCCGCGGAGTGATCTTTCATGAAGAACGGAGCCGCCATCACGAAAGCAATTCTTTCTACCAGTGCCGCCTTTGCCGTCACGACTGCGCCGGCACTTGCGTCCGATGTGAGCGATGGACTCAAGCACTACAACCATGGAAATTTTGAAGCGGCACGTAAGGCGTTTCAGCGATCGCTGACCATTCACAAGGAAGATCCTCGCCTTCACTATTGCCTCGCCAATACGCTCATGCGGTTGAAAAAAATTCCCGAGGCAATGCGCGAATACCATCTCACCACGCACTACGGCTCAGGCACCATTATTGCGGAAGAGGCAGAAACAGCAATTAAAGCATACGAGAGGCATGCCAAACCATACGATCGCGAGAAATCTGCTGAAGCTCAGCGTGAAGAAGAGGAGAGACGGCAGGAGGCAAAACGACAGCAAGCCCTCGAGCTGATTCGCAAACAGTCAGCGGAAAGAGCGAGCATTCGGCAAGCGGAGATTGAGGGGCAACGCAACAGTATTCTATCGAGGGCGAGTGAAAACGCAAAGAAACTTCGCGATGCCGGTGAAGAGGATGCGAACAATCTTTCATACACGTACAGGCGTAGAAATTGGGCTCGCCAAACCGCTGCCAATATTCGCAAGCAAGCCGAGCAAGACTCCGCAGAACTGCTGAAACGTGCTCAAGCACAAGCCGAAAACTACGATAGAGAAGTAAAAGAGCGCAATGCCAGAATGTCTGAAGCAGAGAGCAATCTAAACGATCAGATGTTGCGCCCCGTTCGCAGCGGCAACACTCGATTGGTCCCAGAAGGAACCAACCTCTATATTCGCAATTATCGCTAGATTATTGCTCGTCTGATTTTTCTGCTGCGAGTTCTTTCGGCCAAGAATCATGTTCTAGAAGTTCTGCAACCGCGGCCTCGCTCAGCGCCGGCGGCTGTATCAAATCCGCGAATTGCGGAGTGTTTGCCAGAAGAGTTCTATAGGTGGCCGCGTTGGCAATACCGTTAATCAGATAAGCAGGAATTCCACCGACAAGAAAGCACATGAATCCGACAACATTGATGAAATAGCTGATCAGCGCAAGGAGAATAAGCTGCCAGCGCGCCCCATCGCATATCGCCCAGCTTGCTTTCATCGCGGCTATTGGACCCATCTTCTTCTCAACTATGAAATAGCCGGCGAACTGAAATGAAATCTGGAGAATAACTCCCGGAATGATGAAACTTATGTATCCGAGTGCAATGAGAATTCTCGACATAAAGACGAAGGCAAAATAAGTCGGCAAGTATTTGACGCACTTGAAGCAATCATCCGCGTTCACCTTCTTGCCGTCCAAAGACATGAGAAAGACATTCATCATGCCGATTTCAACAGTGAGCACAATAATGGCGCTGATAAGGTGCATCAACAACTGAAGACCGACGTTGCCCATCGTCATGGCGCCGTTGTATCCCATGACGAAACTCGCCAGCGGCACTAGCGCTGCGACCAAACCGTTTACGCCCAAGATACAAATCAGAGGCCAAAAGCGGCTCATCGTAATCTGCCAACCTGTGCTGATTACATCATCAACTGCAAATTTCTCGTCGGTCTTCGCGATCGGAACGATTTCCTGCGTCACACCGCATCTCCTACTTGATCGTTCGCTCTGCGACCAGCTGGAGCCCCGGGAAGCACTTCCAGAAGTTCTCCGAAGAGCCATCCTTGACCATAGTGAACGCCGATTTCCTTAAGCACCGGAATGTCATCACTGTTCTCGATACCTTCCGCTACAATCTCCGCGCCAAGAGATTTTGCAACGTTCGCCAGGCGCTTCATCAAGCGGGCTTTAGACGGCTCGACAGAAACACCGGTGACATACTTACGATCTACTTTGACCAAATCAGGCTCAAGCAAAATAAGACTCTCTAAAGAACTTCTTCCGAAGCCGACATCATCAATTGCCACAAGTATTCCGGCTTGCTTCAGTGCATTGACATGATCTCGCATGTATGCGGGATCTCCTACGAATTGTTGCTCGCTGATCTCAACGCAGAAAACACGCCCATCCGGTTGAGCTGGAAACAAGGAGAGCAATTGTTCGATCGGCGTATCAAGCAGCGTTGAAGGAAATATGTTCAGGTGAAAGCGCATGTTTTGCTTCACGCCGTTTGTAGCGTTGATACAAAGTTTGACGCAGGATAAATCAACAGTGGTAAGAATGTTGTTTTCCACACACACTCGGAAAAAGTCAGCAGGGCTTTCAAAGGCACCGTCCGGTCCGCGAGAAAGAATCTCGTATCCGGAAACTTGCTCGGTAGAAAGATCAATGATCGGCTGGAACACGGTTCTGAACGCGCTCGCATCGCATAAAACATCAACGATGTCGCGGGCCACAGGATTCTCATCATCGGAAGCCCCGTCGCGGGCAACGGAAACTTTATTTTTACCGGATAGTTTGCTGCGCTTGAGAGCTGAGCGAGTAAGTGTCAAAACTTCTTCGAGTGAAGACACTTTTTGAGGCAAGGTCGCGACTCCGGCACTGACTGTTAGGTGTATCAAGTCGGATGCATTGCGAAGCGGGCTGTCTGAGACCGACAGACGAATGCGCTCTGCCACCTTCATTGCGTAAGCGAGCTGGGTGTCCGGCAAAAGAACAAGAAACTCATCGCGACCGATGCGACCGATGTGATCGGACGGACGAAGTGTGTTGCCGATGCGACGAGAAAGCTCTTTCAATATCACATCGCCGACTGCATGACCGAGCCCTTCGTTGACTCGGCGGAAATTGTCGATGTTGAGCAACATACCGACAAGCTGCGCGCCCGCACGTCCGGCGCGGTTCTGCTCAGCGATGAGAGATTGTTCCAATCCACGGACGTTCAAGACCTCAGTCAGTAGATCCTTATTTGCAAGCTTGTCTAGATGCGCTTGCGCAGAACTCAAATTATCTTCCAAGAGCTGGTTGCGTTCTTTCAAAGACTCAACTGAATTTTGCCAATTCTTCGACATCAGAAAAGTGCCAAGCCCAAGCAACCCCAGAAAAGTAATCAGCAAGAATCCCACCAGAACTTGATAGTTCGGAAGCGAACTATATTGTGATATGCGCTCTTGAAGAAGTTTTATCTGATCATTCTCGAGACGCTCTATAGAAGCCGCTGCGGCATTGGATTGAACAAGTGCATTATCCGACATTTCCATCATGCGCTTGGGCGTGATGCTCTTCTCTTTGCGCGAGTTCATTGCCGTTCGCAAAGTAGTGATCGAGCTTTCCAGTTCGTTTTCCAGACGTCTAAATTGCTCTGCCGTGGCAGTATCGTCGTCGAGGGTTCGAAGAGAGAAAAGTCGCTCTCGTAAACGCGCCACGGCTTCGTTGAAGTCATCCGCCTGGCGAGCATCGCCAGATAAAACAAAGTCGCGATGATAGAGCTGGGCTTCACGGAAGTCCGTCAGGACGCTCTGAAGATTGTCGAAAACCTTCTGACGCTGCTCAACCCACTGCTTGATTTCCCGAGCTCCAGGATGCACCAGGTAGGGGCTAAAAAGCGCCAGAGCAACGGCGATGAGGGCAATTCCAAATCCGCTGACAATCTTCTTCTCGCTAGACCAACCGCTGAGCATTACCTAACCAAACCGACCAAAACCAAACGGAAAAACACAGCTCGCTTTTATAGCTCTCTATTAGTATTCCACCTATAGCATGCCCAGTGCAGAAGAATCACCTTGACAAAGATTGAAAGTGGCGAATAAAGACGCTTTTTGTATTTCTCTATAGCCCAATCGGCAAGCCAGCGGGGGCTTTCACGCCGAATTTAATATTCGTGCCACACGTTTGCCAGCTCGACCGCATAAATTGGGCGAACTTAGTGCACCGCCCTTACTAAAGACGTCCGCCCATCTTCCGGCTCTTCGGAGCAAAGGAGAGTACATGAGCGCAGCTTTTACCACGCCCGACCGTGGAGATAGTTCAGTCAATGAGGCAAAAACCTCAGACACTCCACAATTCGATCTTAGAACGATTTACTCAGACATGAACGCCACCGCCCGTGGTGGAAGTGCAAACAAAGAATCAAGCAATCAACTCGACTTTGGCCCTTCAGATATTTACGCTCGCATCAACAACAACGAAAGTTCGAACAATAGCTTCAATTTCGAACAGCAAGGAGCCATGCAAATGGCCAGGCATTTTGCATCATTTGATGATAATCAAGACGATAGAAACAATGATCTCAGTTTCGACAGAGAAGATGCAGGACGCCTGATCGAAGTCTACGGTGACATGTTCAACGCACAGCAAGCGATTCAAGAAGGAGACAGGTCAGAAGCAAGAGATTGGTTTGGTGAAATGCGCCGTGACTTGAATGACTTCGCCAGAGGTTTGTTCGAATCTGAGGAAGACCAAAACGACAGAGGACATCGTGGAGGCGACCGCCGTCATGATGGAGACGATGAAGGAAGAAATGAGGAGTGTCCGGAACACAGCTGTCCGGCAGACGAAACTGAGCATGGTTCTGAACATAAAAACGAAGAATCTGAACACGGTAATGAAGAATCTGAACACGGAAACGAAGAGTCTGAGCATGGGTCAGAAGAAGGTTCGAAAGAAGGCTCTGAACCTTGTCCCGAGCACGGCTCCGAAGGTGAAGGTTCCGGAGACCACTACATAGATACAGGTAGCGAAGGCTACAGTCCGGAAGATTCGATGGTGCTCTTACAGAACGACTTAGAGGAATTGTCTGAAGCACTTGCAAGCGGTGACACCAAAGCGATACAGAAAATTCTGGCACGTATGAGCCGCCATATGTCGCTTCTGATGCGTCAACTTGGACAGAATGAAGAAGCTGAGAACCCAGGCAGACCAGGAGATTCAATCGGTGGGGACACGGGTTTGCCAACACCGCCAAGGCCTGGCGATATCCTGAATGGTATACCTAACCCCGGCGATGTTTTCCCTGGTTTGCCAGCTTTGCCAAACCCCGGCGATTTTTTCCCGAACTTACCAACACCACCTAATCCAGGGGAGATTCTAGACGGACTTCCTTCACCAGGTGACCTTTTCGATGCCTTACCAAAACCGCCAAACCCAGGTGACTTCTTCGATGCCTTACCGACACCACCAAACCCAGGCGACATTTTCAACAATCTCCCGAAACCGCCGAATCCAAGCGACCTACTGAACGACATCTTCGACATTTTCTAAGGCTAACAGTCGAACTATTCAGCAACAATTTGCCAGGATTGTGCAAGAGCGCGGGAGATGAATTTCGCGCTCTTCACTGCGAAGACAGTCTCATGCGCAGCTCGACGCCCACTAGAACTTGGAGTAAAGCGCTCAATTTCACCTGTAACTGCGAGACAATCTCGCGTTTGGAAGTCGACGAAAAGCAAAGCAGTTTCCGGGTTGGACTGGAAATTGCCAAACGTGTTGAACATGTTATTGCCGGGGAAGTCAGTCCAGCGAATTGTGTTTTCATCCACCATAACAAACCCAGGATCACCACCGCGATGTGAAGCGTCGGCACCACCAGCGGCGGCATAGCTGCCGACAAAGAACGTGTTGCTTCTATTGATCAATTCTATCGATCGTTCATCGAGAAACGTTTTCTCTGTGACTGCGGCAACTGCGGCCTTAGTTTCTCCTGCAGCATTCGGGCGGCGTCTTGTAATGTACTTCGGACAATTGCCGTAGGCCTCCGCTACTCGCAATATGAGACCATCGGCAGACTCTAGACGCCCATTGACGCGCATGCGGAGGCGAGCAGAAAAGTCCATAACGACGAGTGCGCCTGGCGCATCCGAAAACTGCTGCTCTAAAATCGCTGGAGCACTGCAAGTCGTCAAATCGCAGACGATCGTGTGTTCATCCTCGGCGTAGAGAAATCCTGCCTCGCCAGTTAGTGGTGTTATCCATATGCGATGCGCGGTGTCGAACCAGGTGATGGCGGCAAAAGAAGAGGAAGACAAGAATGCCTGTGCAGGCTCAGGAAGTGCATGATATACGGAACCGCCCACACGCTCTGCCATTTGCCTGACGCCAACTGACTCTTGAACATGCTTTTCGCCGGAGTGAAACCTACTCATTCTGCCACCCTCCTCGGGTTTGTCGTTGTGTTGTGGTCCTAAGAATCCCCCATTAACCACCTAAAACGATTATACCGGTTAGAGGACAAATCTAACCTTCAAAATAGGTTTTAAAGGTTAAACTTGTTGGTATGGACTTCGTTTTCTTAGGCAATAACCTCGCCGCTGACTTCGTTAATACCGAAGTCATTGCTCAAGCAGGTAGAACGGATTTGCTCACTTCGCCCGAATGGCTTAGTAATTGGTTTGAATCGTCCGGAATTGCCGTAGCGATAAAGTGCTCGGAAAATGACCTGAATGACGCCAAAGAACTGCGCTCATCAATACGTCGAACATTCGATCTGGTGATTGAGTCGAAAACAATACAGCCAGCAGATATAGCTCTGCTTAACGCACGCAGCAACGAATTGAGGCGCGTTTTGAGCGGATCGAATAGTGATTACAAGCTCTCCTTTCGCCTGGAGTCGAGCGCCGACGCTTTGGCGCTCATTGCTCAAACCTGCTGCGAGCTGCTTGCATCGCCGAGAATACGTTCATTGCGAAAATGCGCTAGCGAGAAATGCATTCTCTATTTTGTCGACACATCCAAGAATCAATTACGCCAATGGTGCAGCATGGAAACTTGCGGCAACCGAGAGAAGGTGCGGAAGCACTACGGTAAAAACAAAGCGCTCGAACAGTAAAACGAAAAATGAGGGCGCTTGAATTGCGCCCTCACAAGTCATCTGATTTGCATTCTTATGGAACAGCGATGATGGTATCACCGTTCTAAACCAGGGCGCATCCAGTGCGCCCCACGCTCTATTTAATAGATGTAGAGCATCTCACGGAACTTAGGCAACGGCCACAAGGAGTCGTCAACCATGAGTTCCAATTCGTCAGCAACAGATCTGACTTCGTTCATCGCGGGAATAACGCGTTGCTGATAAAAACGAGCTTCTGCTGTGTGTTCATCATCAAGGTGATCTTCACCGCGTTGTTCGTGGCGGAGCATATCGAGCACCTCAATCGCCGTTCTCAATCGAGCGATTCTGTCGGAAACATCTTTCAGCATATTTTCTTGATGCGCCAAATTGATTCCGTTGACGGCAGATTTCGTTTGCACAATTGCGGTAGCCAGACGAGTTTGATACTCAATTGCTGCCGGCAAAATCATAGTTGTTGCGATATTGGAGGTCAGCAAAGACTCTACATTGATCGTCTTGCAGTAGTTTTCCAGCAAAATGTGATAACGGCTTACGAGCTCATCTTCTTGGAAAACATCGTAGCGGCTGAAGAGTTCTTTCGCCTCATCTTCCACCAGAACTGGCAAAGCCTCAGGCAGATTCTTCAGATTTGCCAAGCCTCGGCGCGATGCTTCTTCGTGCCATTGCTCGGAGTAGTTATCTCCATTGAAAAGAATGCGCTTGTGATCCGAAAGAGTCTTAACCAGAACGCTGCTGATAGCAGCTTTCAGGTCGCCGCCCTTCTTCACAGCTTTGTCGATTTCATCAGCGAGGTAGTCCATCGAATCCGCCACCATCGTGTTGAGCACGGTGTTGGGCATGGCGACCGATTGGCTGGAGCCAACGGCGCGGAACTCGAACTTATTACCAGTGAAAGCAAAGGGCGATGTACGGTTGCGGTCGGAGTCATCTTTGAGGATGTCCGGCAGCATCGACACGCCAGACTTGACTGTAGCTCCAACTTTCTTATCGCCCGCCTTGCCGGAGATGATGTTGTCTACAACTTTAGTGAGCGCATCACCCAAATAGATAGACATGATCGCAGGAGGTGCTTCGTTGGCGCCGAGGCGGTGGTCATTACCGGCGGTGGCAATACTTGCACGAAGCAGTTTTGCGTATTTGTCTACAGCGCGAATGACCGCAGACAAAACGACCAAGAACTGCAAGTTCTCTTGTGTGTCATCACCGGGCTCAAGGAGGTTATTGCCTTGATCGTCGGCCATTGACCAGTTGTTGTGTTTGCCGCTTCCGTTTACGCCACTAAATGGCTTTTCGTGGAACAGGCAGCGGAAACCGTGCTTCTGAGCAGTTTTTCTGAAAACTTCCATGAGCAACATGTTGTGGTCTGTTGCCAGGTTGCTGCTTTCGAAAACAGGCGCGACTTCGAACTGAGCCGGAGCAACTTCGTTGTGGCGAGTCTTAACCGGCACGCCCAGCCTGTAGAGTTCGTGCTCCGCATCCATCATGAAGGCAAGCACGCGCTCGCGAATAGATCCCCAGTAGTGATCTTCCATCTCTTGTCCCTTTGGAGGACGAGCACCGAAAAGAGCACGACCGGCGCTAATGATATCGGGACGCGCATGGTAGAACGCTTCGTCAATCAGGAAATATTCTTGCTCCGGACCGACTGTGCAATTGACACGCTTTACGTCTTTGTTGCCGATCGCATGCAGCAAGCGAACGGTCGATTTGCTGATTGCTTCCAGCGAGCGCAGGAGTGGTGTTTTCACATCGAGCGCATGTCCACTGAAAGAGCAGAACACGGATGGAATACAGAGGGTTCTACCGTTAGCACTGTCCATTAGGAACGCCGGGCTGGACGGATCCCAGCCGGTGTAGCCGCGCGCCTCGAATGTAGAGCGGATGCCACCCGAAGGGAAGCTCGATGCGTCAGGTTCGCCTTGCACCAAATTCTTGCCGGAGAACTCCAGCACGGCACCATCGTCGACGTTATAGCCGAGGAAAGAATCGTGCTTTTCTGCGGTATATCCATGGAGCGGAACAAACCAATGAGTGAAGTGGGTTGCGCCGCGTGCAATCGCCCAATCCTTCATGGCGTTGGCAACAGTGTCTGCCATTGCCGGATCGAGCTGCTCGCCATGATCGAGACAACGAACAACTGCTTTGTAGACCGCCTTCGGCAGCAAAGCGCGCATCGTCTGCCTATTGAATACGTTGGCTCCGAAGATCTCATTGACCGGATGACTTGCATAATCAATTGATGTGGATAGTGGCTGCCTATCTGCTACCGAAGCGACTGCCCGCTTGCGACCGTTCGCTTGGGCGCCGTTACTATCTTTCGACACGTGATACTTGGACCTCTTTTCATGGTGCGTTGTATAAGTCATCTGTCCCTCACTTTCCGCCTGTACGCCTTATTAATTGATCGTCAAATTCCAATTGCTTTGAGAATTACTCTCTTTCTGCGCTGTCCATCGAATTCCGCATAGAAGATCTGCTCCCACGGACCGAGGTCGAGTTTGCCATCAGTCACCGGCACCATCACCTGATGATTGATCAAGATTCGCTTGAGATGAGCATCTCCATTATCTTCACCAGTTTGATGATGTTTGTAATCAGGATTGACCGGTGCCAGCTTTTCCAGCCATTCACCGATGTCGTGAATCAATCCCTGCTCCCAATCATTTATATATACACCAGCCGTGATGTGCATGGCTGATACAAGAATAAAGCCTTCTCGAAGTCCGCTCTCCGTAAGGAATTCGCCAACTTCATCAGTAATTCGTATAAATTCTTGTCGCTTCTTGGTATCGAACCACAAATACTTAGTATGCGACTTCAGCGAGTCGGAAACCTTCACGGCTGCTTGCTCCCGTATATGCAATCAACAACTCGCGGGATATTTTTGAAAATATGCGCGTATTATTAAAATGTGCGCATATATTAA
>DTSE01000137.1 GCA_012965515.1 Candidatus Melainabacteria bacterium
CAGATATGTTTGGTCGAGCAGAGTATTTTTGAAATTTGGCATCACCAATAGTGGCATCAAATATTCAAACATCGAGCCAGACCAGGAAAATAGAACCGGATTTCCACCTGCGGTAGTCAACGAACGCCCCAGCGCAAACCAGCTTTCTTGAGGCAATTGACCTTGCGCGATGGCGACGAAGTTGCATAGTCGCGCTTCGGAAGCCAATAAATCGTAGTAGCTGGCATCCACTCTTTTCTCATCGGCGTTATAGCCGATTGAAAGCAATCGCTTGTTCTTGTCATACAGAAAGTCGTACTCCATGTATGACAGTTCTTCGATGTGCATCACCAATTGATTGACAATACCAATTCGTTCCTGCGCTCGACGGCTCGCTTCTGAGAAAAGTGCCAAGAGTTCAGTGAGAGTTTTCAGTTCGGTCATCGGTCTGTCAGCAGTGCAGCTCTGCTGAATGATCGGCATCAGATCTGCGTACAGTTTGGTTAATTCGCGCAACGTGGGGATTCGTTCCACATGTGGAATGCTAGCGGAGACAACACCAAGGCCAGGGAGTGAAATCCAAGGAATCAAAAGTGTCAGCTCCATGCATGCGGCCGAAGTCTGGCGTTTAAGAGCTTGCGCCCAAGCCTTAGCCTCACTGCCGGCGGTATCGCCAAGGCGAGCAACGATTTCTTGCGCGCACTTCTGAAGTGCTTCTAGGCATTCATTAAGACTAGAAATATCGAAAACTGAGGAACAACCACTGTCTCTGCGACTTCTTGACGGAGAACATCAAGAGTATCCCGTAATCCGGAAAAAGCTTGACTGGGAATGATTGGTTCATCAAGCAGCTCTAATAGCCCCGCTTTAAGCGTTACCAGATGTCCGCCCAGGTTTCCACTGTCAACAGTGGAGATATAGAGCGGCTTAAGCGGCTTTAGCGTTATCGTGTCATACCAGTTGTAGAGATGCCCTCTATAACGGTCCAGTGCACGCATTGTTACTAAAGTGCTATAGGTGCGTTCGACCAGCTCGCCTAGTTGAATGTAGCCAAAGTCATAAGCTCCAAGATTGGCGAGCAGCGAAAGACCCATATTGGTTGGCGATGTTCGATGTGCCACCACATGAATAGGCAACTCCTGCATATTGTCCGGTGGCAGCCAGTGATCCTCGGCGGTAATGAACGTCTCAAAAAAGGCCCACGTGCGACGAGCGATCCTGCGGAGAAATACAAGCTGCTCCTCTGTGAGCTTAGCGGCCGGAGATGATATTGGGCGACTAAGCCACCAAGCTATCACAGGAGAAAGAGACCAGAGCAGGACGATTGGTAAAGCGACAATAATTGCCGTCGGACGTTCCAATACTAGGTATGCAAAAACACCCGCAGCAACCATGGGACCACTGGACATTTGAGTATAAATTCCGACGAGATCACGAGGTTGTTTCCGATTGGCTTCATTGGACGGATTCCACGCAAGCAAGTGTTTCTTGGTGAAAACCATACGCACCAATGTTCGTGTGATTGCATCAAGACTGTAGACGGCCTCATATGGAAGACAAGCAAAATTGAACATTGCTTGCCCTAAATTACGCGATGCAGAATTCACAGAAGCAGTTGTGTGTTGTTTCCAGAGAACATCTTCCGGCTTACGAATCAAATCCAGCAGTGATGCAAGCAACGAAGGAATGAGCGCAACTGCCAACGCTGCGCATGTCCAGATCCACGCAGGAGTGAGTGAAGTCCAGCCAACAATCAACATCACAGTCAAGGCTGAGGGTACCAAGCTGCGTCGCAAATTGTCGAAGATCTTCCACTGTGAAAGGAATGAAAGAGGATTTTTTTGCTTTTTTTTGTGTGAGACCGGCACTTCCGCGCCCAGCCACGACAGGATCTGCCAATCGCCTCGAATCCATCGGTGGCGCCGAGCGACGTCTGCGATGTATCCTGATGGGTACTCTTCGTACAATTGAACATCGCTCAAAAGACCAGACCGCACATAACATCCTTCAAGCAAATCATGGCTCAAAATGCGGTTTTCAGGAAAGCGATCGCACAATGCTTTCTCAAACATTTCGACGTCGTAAATACCCTTACCAATGAATGACCCTTCGCGAAATAAATCCTGATAAACATCGGACACCGCACGAGTGTAAGGATCTATGCCGGCATCGTTTCCATGCAAGGCGGCATATCGTGACAAATTCGTACCGGGAAGACTGACGCCGACACGAGGCTGAAGAATGCCATAACCGCTCACGACCAGTTTTTTCTCTTCATCGAACTGTGGACGATTCAAAGGATGCATCATCGCGCCGACAAATTGCCTGGCAGCATCGCGCGGCAATTGAGTATCAGTATCTAGAGTGATGACAAATTTTGTGCCGGACAGAACACTTAAATCGCCGACAATTTTTGAGAAGCAAGCTTGACTGCCGCCAAGCAGAACCGAATTGAGTGCGGCAAGCTTCCCGCGTTTGCGTTCATAGCCCATCCAAACCCCCTCAGACTCATTGAAGAGTCTTGGGCGGTGAAAGAGAAAGAAGATGTCGCGAGAATTAGTTTTGTACTTTTGATTTAACTCATCGATTTTCTTGGCTGCAAACCCCACCAAGAATTCATCTTGCGCTACCACTTCCGACGGTGCATCGAGAAAGTCTGTTAGTAAGGCGAAATGCAAGTGCTCGTCCCTGTTTGCCAGAAAGCGAACCTCCAGCGACTCAATCAAACCTTCGATGTTGCTAACACTCGAAATCATTGTTGGCACTATTACGAGTGTCTTCTCGTTCTTGGGAATCCCTTCGGAAAAATCAAGCTTGGGAAGCGGCTTGGACGGAATCAAGATAGTGGCAATCCAATTGACGAGAGAAACCGCCAATTGACTCGATGCGATTAGAGTTGCACAAGCAATAAATACAGTAAGGAGTCTAGATGAGCCGTAGAAATGCGCGAGGTATGCAAGTCCACTGGTAACAGTCAGAGTAATGAGGAGAATTGGCGCTAGATAAGCCAAAAGAGAGAATTTGCGCGCCAGCATTCTGCATAAATCAACAAAGGAAAACTTTACAGCAACGGCATTCTCAAGTGCGGACAAACCATCATCAATCAGGTAGTATCCCACATGCTTGGCTCTAACACTGCTTTGTCCCGCGTTTTCAGCAAGAGAAATGGCCGACTGAGCAATTTCTCTTTCGGACATCTTTGATTTTTTGGACAATTTCTCCACTACATGGCGATAATCATCTCGGGTGGAAAAATCCATCTTTTCATAGGCGCCAGCAGGATCTCCAAGCAGAGTCTTCTCCACGACGCTCTGAGCTTCAACAAACTTCCGCCAATCGATTGCTCCCAGAAAGCGGAGTGAACCGATACTATTGCTAATCGAAACCTGATCGGCTGCTTGGATTTGCGCTTCAGCTTGAACCATCTGTTCAATCGTGGTGCTTGACTCCGCCAGTCGCTGTTCCATCCATGTTAAACCCAACGCAAGAGCAGAGCTTTGCCCCTGCAATTTTCTTGCCAGCTCCGAGACGAATGCGCTCACCATCGGAGGATTCGACCGCGCCATATCGGCAATTACAAGAATGAGGCTTTTGGGATCTGTTGTCGCCGTATCGATCATTCTGTCGGCCCAAATGCCTGCCTGCGAGTTTTCGTTCATATGAACAACCATTCGCACGGCAACTCTCCTGAGATTCTCAATCAGAGCCAAACGAAGCATGATTGGAATTGCCCAAAGTTCGCCGATTTTCAGCTCGGAAACCGTTTGGTAAGACCCAACAAAGCGTTCGAGACTGGTGGGATCCAATTTCCCATCGCCGTGGGAAACATTGTAGAGAGCAATGTCATAGACTCTCGGAAGTCCAGCGGAAACACCATTGACCAGGTGCGGCAACTCTCGGCTATAACCTTTTGGAAAGTGCTTCTTCGCTGTTCGAATCTGCTCTTCTATAAGGTAGAAGTTGTCTAAAAGCCATTCGCCGGCTGACGTTATGCGACGATTGGAATTTACTGCTTCAGCTAGCAGATTGCAGGCATAGGTCAGGACTTGCTCGTTCTCGGCTAGACGAGCCAAAAGGTGCTCGGAAGTGCGTCCAAAAGCGACCTTGTGAAGACTGGCCAGGACCTTGCCGTGCTGCTCCATTTGGTCAGCACTGAACAACTCCGCGCGCAAAGGCAGCTCTTCGGCAGAGAACTCCTG
>DTSE01000138.1 GCA_012965515.1 Candidatus Melainabacteria bacterium
CGTGAGGCCTCCGGAACCAGCCGCCAGAGAAATATCTCCGGTCGCGCTTGTCGCGGTCAGCGAGATAGTGCCGCCGTTTCCTGTTGTTCCGGCGTTCGCTGTAATTTGCTGAGGTGTGGCGCCGACAAGCTGTATCTGACTACCCTCAACCGTTATGGTGCCGCCATTGCCACTGCCTGTGGCGTTGGCGGAGAAAGGAATAGCGTTGAGTATGACGGTGCCGTCTGTACCCGCTCCATTGGCGTCCAGCCATATGTTGCCGGCGTTCTTGTTGGCGCCATTGGCATCTGCATGCAGGGCCGTTTGCACGTCTATATTGCCGCCGCCTTCATTGCGGATAGTGATGTTTCCGCCGGCGCCTGTTGTGCCGGCACTGACATCCAGAGGTTTGTCGACGACCAGATTGTTGGTGCTGTTGTTGGTCAGATTGATTGTCCCGCCGTCACCGCCGTTAGTTCCGCCCTTGGCTGTGACTCCTGTGTTCATTATAAGGCTGCCGTTGCCGACAGCGTTGCTGGCGGTAATGTTGACTGTTCCGCCGTTACCGGTTGTTCCTGCCGACACATCAATGGCGCTGCCGTCCAGCTGAACATCGCGCCCTGCCACTACCGTGACGGTGCCGCCATTTCCGGTAGTGCCGCCTTTGGCCTCCATGCTCACCAGTCCCGAGCCACCGCCGGTAGTGACATCTCCGGTGGCGCCTGTGGCGCTGAAGTTGATCTGTCCGCCATTGCCCACGCTGACAGCATTCGTTTGCAGGAGCAGATCGGCTCCCGGGGCGATTGTCACAGTGGAACCACTGACATTGATGATGCCGCCAGAGCCGTCGGCATCTGTGCCTGTAGCTACCGCGTTGGCTTTGATTGTGCCGTTGTTAATGCTGAGCGCACCCGCGGCAATGATGTCGATACGCCCACCATCAGCATTTGTGCCCGCTGCAAGCGGGTCGACAGAAATGTTGGCGACGTTAGGCACATTGAGCGAACCCGTTGAAAGAATATTTAGTCTTCCTGCATTGCTGTTATTGTCGACATTTATAAAGCCGCTATTCTGTAACGTGCCATTGTTGACATTCATGGTCAATTGAGTGCCGCTAACATGCAAATTGGTGTTAGCTGCAACGGTCGTTGTTGCGCTTGACGTCGTTGTTGTAACAGAGCCTGTTCCCGCCAGTATATTGAGCGTCGCGACTGCACCGCCTATAGTGTCGAAAGTAAGCGCGCTGCCGGCTGTCGGGGTTATATTGACGTTGCCGTTTGTAGTGGTCAACTGGGCGGCTGCCGCGCCTGTGCCTTGCGTGGTGACTGTGATGGACCCATTGCCTGCGACTGTAGTGCCGTCACAGGCAGTGATGGTGCCTAGGGTGAGGTTGAGAGTAGAGCCGGATACCGTATTGTTGATGGCGGTGTTCTGCTCCATCTGCAAATGGTAGGTTTTGATGTCGAAAGACGTACCGCTGTTGATGTTGAGAACACTGCCGCTCTTCAGTTCGACACCGGGCCCGCCGCCGGTTTCGTATCCGCCCAGACTGATTGTTCCGCCGGTTCCGGCATTCAATGTCTGAGTCCCGTTGATGGTGAGACGGTTGTCGAAGGCATGAATTTGAACCAGCCCGTTGGCAGGATTGCCTGTCAGAGAAACCGTGCCGGTTCCAGTGACGTTTACGTAATTGGTTCCGGATCCGAGAGTGGGGCTACCGGGCCCAATATTGATTGTGGTGCCTGCAGTGCTGCTCGATGTCTGGATAATGCCGTTATTGACTAATGTAGAGGGATTTGCAGATGTACCCCCGTCAAGCTCGATACAGATGTTTTTGTTACCGGATAAAGTTTGTTGAGCAACTAGACTGACGCTGCTGCCGGCACCGATGGCGTGCACTTCTACATCAGCACCATTGAGATTCAAAGTAGAGTTGCCTGCGCCGCTGTGCACGAAGTTAATTGCCTGACCTGGCGCTCCATAGACGTCGATACCCGGTCCGTTGTTGGTGGAAATAGTGGCACTGCTGCCGCCTATCGTCTCTATGTTCAAAGGATTATTGCCGACTGCGCCGGCTGTAATATTGACTTGTGAAGCGCCAGTGGCTGTGAACCCTGAGCCGCTTCCTAAATGCAGATTCGGTGAATCGATTTGCAGAGTGGCGCCGGATTGTATTGTTTGATTGGTGCCCTGAGCGACAAAAATATCTCCACCTGCCGCCTGAGCACCGAAGCGAACTGTGCTGGCAGCTGTGGTGGGCACATAATTGATATTGCTGTTGAGGGAAAGGTCAAAGCCATCCGCTGCCGCCACGTTTATCAGGTTCGTGCCGGCTCCATTGGCAGCTACCGTACCTTCACCTACAACCACTAAATTTGCCAGGCTGGTGATCTGGACATTGCCATTGACCTCGGAAGTCCGAACTATCCCGTTGATAGTCACCTTATTGGTGGTCATGAAAATGTCCTGGGTGGCGTTAACATCTCGCGCCTCACCAACGCGAATTTCGCCGTTGGTGTTGGTGGCTGTGAGTATGACCATCCCATCGGTGCCGGAGATTGTTCCGACATTCAATACTTCGCCTGCTGCGTCGGCTTGAACCACCACCTGGTTGGCTACGGCATTGACAAAACCAGTTATAGTCCCCTGTCCTGGGGCCGCCGGATTGACATTGATGTCCTGCCCACTGCCGGGCGCGCTGTTGAGTACCTTGAAGTTGACGTTGCCGAGCAGCCCGGCACTCGAGCCCGCTGAGATAGTGCTGGCCAGGCTTATGTTGAGGTCCGAAGCGGATGTATTCTGTATGGTCACGTCTCCGCCGTGTCCTGTCCCGGGCGCGTTGGCGGTAATCACACCAGATACATAGCTCTGGTTGGGAAGTCCGACGCCGCCGACAAAGAGGGGACCACCCACTGATGAGGTCATTGGCAGCGTAATTTCAACTGTGCCACCATTGCCGGTGCCGGCTCCGTTGGCGGACACATCGCCCGTCACTTGCAAAAGCCCTGCGCCGCCTGTGCCGGTGTGCAAACGAATGGTGCCGCCGTTTCCATTTCCTGCAGCCGACGGTGCGACATTGAATGAGCCTGAACTGGCAGTGAGATTACGGGCCGCGTCTATTATGATTGTGCCGCCGTTTCCACCTGCCGCTCCGCTTTGCGCTGAAAGTTGAACATTGCTGGCGGCACTGCCTATGGTGACGTCTCCCGTGACCGGATCGACAGTAGTGATGTGAATGATTCCGCCGTCACCGGAGCCGCTTCCGTCCGCCTTGGCGGTGAGCGAGCCGCCGGCTCCGCCTACATTCACTTGCGTGCCGGTGATGTTGATTGTGCCGCCCTTGTGCGTGCCGCCGCCGGCGCTGGCGTCGAGGGTAGTGGCGCCTACAACAGTCGGTATGGTGACTGCCCCGCGGTTTATCGAACATGCGGCGGCATTGATATCTATGACACCGCCGTCACCATTTGTGGCGGTGACGAGAATATCCGTCGCTTTCGACATCGTGATGCCGCCGCGGTCCCAATTCTTCAGGTAGACTTCTCCGCCCTTGCCGCTGGTGGTACCACCCTTTGCCGAGATGAATCCCTGCACGCCGTTGGGTCCAACTACTGCAATGTCAAATGGATTGGTGCTGTGCACACCGATATTTATGATGCCGCCATTGCCGGTGCCGACACCGTCGGCAATCAAGTTGCCGGTGAAGACCAGGTTGCCGCTATTGCCTCCGCATCCTTGGTTGCCGGCGAAGAGCGTCACATTGGCGCCGTTTCCGTTGGCTCCCAGGGGCCCCATCAGCATGCAACCCGGATCTACTGTGATAGTCCCCTGGCTTCTCAGATCGACGGTTCCTCCATTTCCGCCATTGGCTCCACTCTGCACATTGATGCAGAAATTGCCTGGCAGGTCGCCGAGAGTTATACCGCTGGTACCGCTTTCATAAATGCGAGCGACGCCGCCGTTTCCTGTGTCTGCGCCGGCGGCGTTCATTCTCAGATACTCGGTGCCGCCGGTGACGTCCACATTGCTGCCGCGCAGATCTATGGTGCCGCCACTTTGAGCGCCTGTACCTACTGCGTTGGCGTTCAATGTATTGTTCGTGGCGTCTACCGGTATTGTCAGTGTTCCACCGGAGGCATCCATATAAATGGTTCCGCCTGCTCCATTGCCGGCCGCAGCCACAGAAAGGTTGGCTGTCGAATTGAGATTGATGCCACCGGCGCCTTGATTGATTATTTCGACTGTGCCGCCGCTGCCGCTTGTGGCATCCGCCGTAATGGTTCCATTGATGCCATTGGGCACCACGCCTCCATTGACCTGAAAGGTGTTGGCGCTCTGGCTGACCAGCCTGACTGAGCCGGCACTAGTGCCGTTGGCATTCAAGCTTCCGTTGACGAACAAATCGCCTGCTGGTGGTGCACTCCCGTTGCCGGCTTCCAGATCGTAGTGCCCGCCCGTGCCTCCGGCGGCTGCTGCATTTATTTGAGTGACATCGTTAACCGTCAAATTGTTGCCGGCCATGACGGTAATTGAGCCGCCATTTACTCCTGTGGCGCTGATGCTTAGCCTCGGTCCTGCTCCTGCCGGCCCGTCCACCACAAGATTGCTGGCATTGCTGGTTGTCTCAACATCGACCGTTCCGCCGCTGGCTCCATTGGCGTTGATCGTCAGAAGACCGGTGCCGCCGACGATATTGAGGTCGCTGCCGAGCAGCCTTACAACTCCGCCATTTCCAGAGGCACCAGTGCCATTGTTGGAAAATGTGCCGGAGGCGATATTGATGACACCGTCAACTCCGGGCGAGCTTACTGCATCGAGAATAATTGTGCCGCCGTTGCCGTTGCTGCCTGTAGCTGCAACATTGGTCAACACAGGCAGTGTGATTCCGCCATTGGCGGCACCTGTGCCATTATTGATTACTTCGATTCGACCGCCGTTCAATCCATTGGCGCTCAGTGTTCCAGCCACTCCATTGGTAGCCGCCAATGGGTCTATAGTGAAGGTCGTTGCACTGGCACTGACCAGTTTTATGATGCCTCCGTCACCTGTGCCCGCTCCATTTGCATTAAGGGATGAAGGTATAAATAAATTGCCAGCGCCGCCGGTTCCGGCAGTAAGCAGAAATTGCGCACCGTCGCCGTTGCCACTGGCGCTGGCTGCAGCATTCAATCCGCCAGAGTTGGCTGTTATGTTTCTGCCGGCGCTGATATTGACTATGCCGCCGTTGCCGTCTGCGGCTCCGCTTGTGGCATTGATAGCAAAGTTTCCGGCGCCGGATGAGCTAAGTGTGACATCTGAGCTCGCTCCTGATGCGGTGATATTGACGGTGCCGCCGTTTCCGGTGCCGCTGCCATTTGCGTTGAGAGTCAGCAGTCCGGCAGGTGTGGTGACGGCATTTCCGTTGAGAGTTATAGTGCCGCCGTTGCCGCTGGCTCCGGCACCGTTTACACTCAGTGTTCCACCGGCCTGAAAAGTCAGATTGCCTGGTGCTGTCGCCGAAAGCGTTATGCTGCCGCCGTCACCGGCAGTGGCCGAGGCTGACAAATTTACGGGCGAGACTACGCTGATGCCGCCAGAGCCGCGATTGACGACACTGATGTCTCCACCGGCCGTTCCATTGGCTGTAATTGCTCCACTGATGCGGTTGGCGCCGGCGGCGCCGCCGACTAGAAATGTTGTTGCGCTGTTGCTTTCAAGAGTGACTGAGCCTCCTGCGCCAGTGCCCTTACCATTGGCGCTGAGCGCTCCGGTTATGAGCAAATTGCCGGTCGTCGGTGCTGCATTCGTTCCGGCTTTGAGGGTAATATCTGCACCCATTCCATTGGTTCCCAATGGACCGGCGGTGAGGAAAGTCGGATTGACGGTGAGGTTGTTGCCTGCGCTCACTGTCACGTGACCGCCGTCGCCCGCCGCTGATGCAGGAGCCGCGCCGCCTGTGGCGCTGACTCTAATATTGCCTGCAGCATTACCGACTGTGATATTGCTGTTGTTGTTGCTGGTCAGCACACTGACTGTGCCACCGTTGCCGGTGCCGGTGGCATTGGCTGTCAGAAGCGCGTTGCCGCCACCGGTAATTGTCAGAGAGCCACCCTTTATGTCAATGGTCCCGCCGTTGAAACTTGCGCCGGCCGCGTTTGCATTGTATGTACCGTTGACCAGGGACACCGGTCCGGAAGCGGCATTGAGAAGAAGCGATCCGCCCTTGCCACCCGTTGCATTGGCTTGTAAATTGTTGCTGTTGGTGGAGACTGTAATTCCACCTGTGCCATTGTTGGTTATGGAAACAGTCCCGCCGGCTCCGCCGCCTGGTCCGCCATTGGCTCTAATAAACCCGCCCACGCCATTGGTGCTGGCCGCTCCCACCTGAAATGCGCTGCTGGAGGCTGTATTTATCGATATAGTTCCACCGGCGGCATTGCCGGCCTTGGCGCTGTTGTCGATATTACCTGTAACGGCAATAGCAATGGCCTGACCGCTTGCCGCTGTGCCAGCATTTAAGCTGATGTTGGAGGCGTTGGCTGTGAGATCGCCAGCGATCGATATGCTGCGTATCTGATTGGCGCCAGGCGAAAATGAACCGCTCAAGACAGCGCCCGTCGTGTCGTCAATGCGGAAATTGCCGCCCATGACAATATTTGCAGCGCCGATGGTGATATTGCCAGTACCTGCGTTGCTGGCAAAACCGGGGGTGCCTCCGTAAGTATTGACTCCCCCCATGACTACCGACTGGGTGGCCGCGGAGTTGCCGTCGCCGGCAATTATCACTACATTTCCGCCGGCATTGCCTGTGGAGCCGGCTGTCTGGATTGTTACCGTGGTCGGAATCAAGATGCGTCCGGAATTCAATCCTTCGCCGTCGAATGCGATAAGGGTGACGTTGCCGCCTTGTCCGGCGGTTCCTCTGGTATCAAGAGATGTATTTGTAATTGCGCTGGTGGCCAGATCGATTTTGCCGCCGTCGGGACTTTTCGGGCCTGTAACTGTGATGACTCCGCCCGACACTGTGAAGTTTGCGCCCGCGATCATAGTCAGGTCGCCGCCGGTCGCACCGGTTGTGTTGATTGTCAGACCAGGAACGGTTGTGATGATGTCGCCGCCGGCCACGTATGCCAACGGAGCGCCGCCTGTGGTCTGGTTGCCTGAGATGGTTATGTCGCCGGTGTTTGTAAATGCCGGATCGCCGGTCACTTCCACGTTGCCTAAATTGAGGTTATCCGTGTCTGCATAGAAGTGCGCCGTGCCGCCCTTCAAATTGACCTGACCGGTCACTTTGTTAACCTGACCGACAATGTGTCCGTCGCCGGAAGTAACATTGACCGTCTTTGAATCCCAGTCGCCGCCGGTCAGTGTGGTATCGATTTTTTGTGTGAACGACGAGTCGCCAATATTGATGGCACCATCGACAGCGCTCATCAAACCACCGATATTGTTGATGGTCAGATTCGTCGGAATCTGCGAGGCGATATTGATATTGCCGAGCGTCGATTGAACGATGCCGCTATTTGTAATCTGACCGACTGAAGAGTTCAGACTGACGTTGCCGGCTGTTGCGGCAATCATCCCGGAGTTGAAGATAGCTTGCTGCGAGCCGAGAGAGACAGCCGAGCCGGACAGGACAGCGGTCGGTCCGATGTTGCTGATCGGTCCTCCGGCGTTTATGTTCAAAGCACCGGGCGAGAGAATTTGACCAGCGTTTGTCACGTCATTGGTGACATTGAAGGTCAATGACGAGGATGAGAAAAGTCCTGAAACTGCGGTGCTGCTCGGTAGGCTGCCCGTCCATACGCCGCTTCCGTGTACATTGAGCGAGCCCAGATTGAAGACGGATCCTACGTTGCCGGTGTTTTGCAATGCGTAAACGCTGCCCATGATATTCGTCTTTCCGGCGACATCAAGAGCATTGGCGCTGTCGAAGCCAACGAGGTTCAGGGAAACGTTTTTCGGAATCGCCAGATTGCCGAAGTTTGAACTTGTCGTTCCGCTGAGTGTGAGCGAACCGCCTTGAGCGGCTCCGTTATTGCCCAGAAGTAGGGTTTGGTTCCCAGCCATTGACTGAAGCATTGCTGTATGCTCGGCTGCGCTGAGCTTATCGCCGGGATTGACAGTCATGATCTTGCCGCCAGTAATGGCACCAGCGGAGTTGATACTGCCGCCAACCATGATGTTTACCGGAGCGTTGATATCAGCGAAAAAATCGTTCTTGCCGGATTTGAGGTTGAGATTGACAGCCGTATTTTGTGCAGCCATTGCCTGGCTGCCCAAGTTCTGCATAGAATTTTGAACACCTGCCTGTGCTGCAGCCGCTGCTGCTTGAGTCGAGACATTCAAAGCTGCAGCTTGCATCGCGCTTTGTGCACTATTCACAGCGCTCTGCATCATCGTGTTTGTGTTGAAGTTTTGCAGTTGCGCCGCGGCTTTGGCTGCATCTGCGGCCGCTCTCTGCGCGATGTGCTCTGCTTTTATCTCCTGCTTCGTCATCTTGACGGAGCCACCGTCAGCGGCAATGGACGCAATGCTGTTGACGTTGTGATCCCCTTTCGCTAGTGCACCGGTCGCTGTTCCGGGCACGCATGAAATAGCAATCGCTGAGGCAACTACGCAGATTCTCGGGCGCCAATTAACTCTAGCTATCGACTTCTTGCTTACAAAACCGACGGAGCCGGCCATGAATCTACTGCGTGCCAACTCCGTCAGTGAGTCGTTCGCCATTTTCATGGCCCTGACTAGGCGACGTGCGCTCCTGGCAAAATTTCTGCGTGCTTTCTGATGCAGCATTTTTGCGATCGAGGCTTTCATTGATGGCTCCTGCGGGACGTTTCGGGCTACAGTGATAGACGGGGCAACGAAAATCTATTGGTTAATCCGTTGTAACCAATAACTCTTTTTCTCGGTTGAAAAAGTTTGTGCGAAGAGTCTGACAGCTGGAAAGTCTACATTGGGGTCCAGAACGTGAGACTTAGTACTTCCGAAAAGCGAGATTCCAGGTTTCATGTAAGTTTCCAGCCGCAATACGAAATTTTCCGGACGGACTTGCCCAATGCCGTCTAACTTTCCGAACATTGCCTCGCAATTTCCGGAAAAATTCCCCTAATATAAAAATTTACCATATAATGAAAGGTCTGCAAACCCTCAAAGGGTGATGTTCTCGATTGGTTGCCAGAAGGCGGGTGGCTGAGTCCTTCTTTTGCTGTCCTGTCACAATGCTTACCCTTCGGTAATCATCCGATCGGATGGACCCATTTTGCGAAGATTTTTTTTTGCTGCGTTTCTCTTTCTCAGTTGCTCACAAAATAAGTGTTAGTATTTTTGGAGGAGAAGTTGGCGGTCTCTATCAGAGTTCATATCCGATCCGTCCAACGTCGGCTCCCGGGAAACCAATCGGTTACTAATGAAACTTGAATACTGCACGCGTAATGCCGCGGTCATGCACGAGTCAGTTGTTGCGCCAACTGCAGAACCATTGAAAAAGATCCAGAATCTGCCAGTCGGACTCCTTCCTGCAGCTGTGATATCTTGTGCTGCGCTGGCATCTACCACGGGCCTGTTCGCGAGACCAGCAAATGCGCAAAGCTTTACGCAGCCTAACCTAGCTCCGATTACTCTGAGCCAGAATGTTCGCCCAGATCCTGTTCCCAACCCGACAGTCATTCCGACCGACGTAACTCCAATTCCTATCGGTCAAGAACGCGAATTGATTCGTCCGGGTTATCGCTTCTACCTGATGCAGAAGCTGCCTCGCAAAATGTGGTTCAACGCGACGGTGGAAACGAGTCAGCGTTTGGAAACCAACGTATTTTTCACCAACAATAATCCACGCCCTGACTATGTCTTCCGGGTATTGCCGAATATATCTCTCGGCTACAACTTTTTGCCGCACACCAGCTTTTACTGGAACTATTTTGTCATTAAGGATGTGTTTGCGGACAATGGCATTCTCAGCTATCCAACTACTCAGTCTCTGGCGGGCGGTCTGCGGCACGAAATTCCCGTCAACAACCGCACCAACATCCAGTTGGATGTTCAAGCACGTGAACTCTGGCAAGCCGCCGGTTTACGCCAGTCCGACATTATTCCCTCAATTACGGCGACTCGTGTTTTTACTCCGCGCTGCATAGGTTTTGCCAATATTCAGATGCAGATGCGCGGCGCGTATCCTTTCAATGGACCGAGCCGCGAAATCGATCCCTTTTACACCCTGGGTGTTTTATATCGCTGGAAGCAATGGACTTTTTCCGCAACTGATACTTTCGTCACCAACTATCGCGGCAGCAATGCTATACCACCTCAAGGCAACGTTGCGATGATCGCTGACTTTGAAGTAAACAGACCCATACACAAGAAATTGCCGGGTGTGGTCGCTTTCGTTAGAGCAGAGCCAATATGGAACTGGTCGTCGCATGCGTTTCCGGGGCTTAGTGGCTTCGACTTCCGTCTTTTCAGCGGAATTAGAATGTCGGTAAGCAAACCATCCTATTCGGCTGACTTCAATAAGTTGCGCGAACAAATTCAAGGCAACGATTCCGGCTATCCGACCAAGACAAATAAGCAGACGGCTCCCTCCACGCCATCAGGCTCGGGGAGTGGTACTCCCGGGTCCGGCAATGGTTCTGGCTCGGGGAATCAGAATGATCCGAATACCGGCAGTGACACTCCGCCAGGCACTCTATTGCCTCTTCCTCCTTCCTCTCAGAAGCCAGAAGCTGATGGTAGCGCTAATGGTGGCATAAGTAATGCGACGGACAGCGGCCCTTCATTTGATTCGCAGACGACGTCAACATCAGGTTCTGAGATTTCGCCGTCTGAAGTAACGTCTGTTAGTTTGAAACCGCCGATCTCGCAAAGCGAACCAAGCCCGACAGGTTTGAATCCCGCCGATTTGACTCCGGCTGTAAAGTCGAAAGAACTGTAACATTCAGACTATTTGCCGATCTTCAAAATCAGTTCGCCGGTGATGTCGTGACCAGCGTTTTTTATCTCGACGCCGCCAAAATATATGCCGTCCAGATCTAAAACGAGGGCGTAACCGCGTGCTTCGGCAATTGATGCGACAGCTTCTTCAATTTCCGCCCGTGACTCTGCATCGGCCTTGCCGACGATCTCGCCAAGAGCTTTTTGCTGGTTTTCTACAAGTACTTTGCGACGAGTTTCTTCTGCAGAAATTTCCGCTTCCGTACGACCATCTTTGCGCATTTTTTGCAGTACGTCGATTGCCTCCTTTGCTGCTTGGCGAAGTTGACTCTCTGCTTGCGCTTTCAGCAATTGCCTTCGACGTTGTGAAGGCAGCGCTGCCGCGACTTTGCTGCTGTTGAAAAAGGCTGTTTTTCCCGGAGCGGTAAGCTTATTCTGCGCCGAACCTTCGTGCGCTGTAAGAGGCTTGAGTTTTACATCCGCTGAATTTTGCGCAGGAGTTGGTGCCGTTTGCTCAGCAGCCAACGCGACATTAGACAAAAGGCAAATGCATAGGATTACAGCTGATGTTGCTTTGGCCCGAGACATTCTACTTCTTTCCTTTGGTCATTTGTGGCTGCGGTGCGTCCAAACGAATCATATCCTTATAGGAGTACCTGAACACTTCAACATGATTTTTCGGTGGAGTCAAAATTATTTGCTGTCTTTGTCTTTTTGCCAAAGCTAGAGCATCAGCTCTGGCACTGATTTTGCTTGCAGTGTCCTTGTCTTTTTCCAAGTATGCACTGTTTCGATATTCCTTTATTGCCTCATCCAGCTTGCCGTTTTTTTCATAAATTTGTCCGAGAAGGAAAAATGAAAGCGAATCTTCAACGTTCTGTTCTGTCGCTTTTCTTAGCGCGGCTTCCGCTTCTGCTGTTCTATCCTGCTTCAAATAAATCTGCCCAAGGCTCGAGTGGACGTTTTTTACTTTCTTTTCTTTAGCGATTTCCAGTTCTTTCAACGCTTCTTCGAATTTGCCGGCCGCAGCCAGCATATCGCCTCTCAGTTTCCTCAGGTCACCCATATCAGGCATTGAGGCGATGACTTGATCGACGGTTTTCAATCCACTTTCAACATCGCCTTCTCGCCATTGGGAA
Source organism: Candidatus Melainabacteria bacterium (assembly GCA_012965515.1). GTDB lineage: Bacteria > Cyanobacteriota > Vampirovibrionia > Obscuribacterales > Obscuribacteraceae > QKMZ01. The sequence continues at coordinate 12,024 of DTSE01000138.1, forward strand.
ATCGCCAAACCTACGCTGGCATCGATCTTCTTCTTGTCCAGTGTAATTGCCTTTTGAAAAGAGCTTTTTGCTTGCGAAAATTTGCCCGCTTGCAGATAGCAAAATCCAAGCAGTGATGCAAAATCGGCCCTCGATTTGCCGTCGTCTGGCGCACTTTTCAAAATCTCGATAGCAGCATCGAGATTGTTGTCCTCTTTTTCCAGATTTGCGAGCATAAGGTAGCTTATACTGCTGTCTGGTTTCACCTTCATCAACAGTCGACATTCTTCTTTTGCCTCTTTGTGCATTTTCTCAAGCACATAAAGGTTCAAAAGCCTGGTGTGAATGTCTGCATCGTCACTGTCGATGTCCCTTGCCTTCTCGAGCATCTCGATTGCACCGAGTCGGTCCCCGTGGAAAAAGAGAAATTCTGCACGTTCTATTTCTTTGTCGGTAGAACGCGCGTTCGCAGTTAGTTCGGTTGCAGCGAACGCGAGCAAAAGTACGATCAATATTGTGCTCAATCTAATTTGGCTTAATTCCATACGCATTATGTGTATAAGCTTAAGTTGTATCAGGTGTGCAACGTTGCTGCCGGGATATCCCAGACCGGCTTGGGTGGATAGACACAATACCATTTCAGGGTTTTCCCCATCGAATCAAAAGTTCGGGTGTCGTAGATTGTTAAGGTCCGAGAGGCGCCCTTCAGGCGTTTTCAGAACTTACTAACAAACAAAGAGAGTCAAAAAGCGCCCTTTTCAGCGCTGGCTCATGCAATGGAGCGCTCGTATCTACGAAGCGCTGCCGGCCGCCGAACGTGCGGTTGCAACTCGAGGTCCGCGCCGCGCGGATCAATGCCATTGCGTCTATTTCTACTTGCCCTGACGGAGGATTCAGTCATGACATTCACAGGTATTCCGCCTGTTGACGACGAACAGGAATGCGCACAAGAGCAGGATCAAAATTCAAACAGTATCAATTCAGGGCGTCGCCCGGATACGTTCTATGACTCCTTTGCGTCTCCATTTCAAGAGAAGGGATTATTCAGCACTCCGGAAGGTATGGGTATCATGACGCTTGGCGTGCTGCTTCCGGGGCTACTGTTGGGTGCCGCCGCAATTGCTTGTTGCGATCGAATTACCCTTATGTTGTTGAAACATCCATTGGAGACGATGATTGAAATCGCACTGGCGGCCATGGTTCCGATTGCAAACTTTGTCGTCTGGAAATCAGTCTCGCGTGATGACAGGCGCTTTGCAAAACGCCGTGGCATCATGAACGGCATGGCGATAGGAACGGCCTCAATCATCGCTGCAATTGGTTGGGCTGCCGTAATTTTGCACTACCCTGCAGTTGATGAATCGAGCGGAAATGCTCATCCTGGAGCATTCACCAGCATCGCTGTCATTGCAACTCTTGCCGCCGCCTGTTCAATGTTTTTGGCGAACTCTTTGCGTATGTCGCGAGAACTTCGTAGCTCACAATTGCGAACGGTTGTCTACTCCGTGATTGGAGTGATATTCTCGACTCTGTTGTTTGTCGGCTCCGAAGCTCGTTCTATCTGTATTCGAGTCGCCGAATACATGTCTACATCGGAGAGTGTCGCGGAAAGAAAGAGCGGTCTGGATTTCTTGCGCCAGATCAACCCTGAGCGCGATTTGATGATGGAATGTGCCAACGAGAAAGCCGCCGGTATCCCTGGACTGTTTATTCGTATCGAGCCTACGACCCAGCGTCAATTGTATTTCTCTGTTACCGGCAAGCCTTTCAGAGACGATAAATCATCTGACTTTTCGTCGATGCCTGACGATTACTTGCAGCGGCACGTCGTAGGCGCACCGATATCCGGGCTGTCACTGATAAGATCCGCGATGACCGGGGTCGTTAATCCGAGTACATTGAGTGCCACCATTAATTGGACCTTTGTTTTCAAAAATCGCACTTATCAAAAGCAGGAAGCGCGCGCGGAAATCGGTTTGCCCGAAGGAGCTGTAATTTCTCAGATGACAGTTTGGCCGGGGGGAGAGCCGAAGAATGCCCGCTTCAACGTTTCCGGTCCGGCAGCAAATGCTTTCCAATCGGCGATCGAAGCGGGACACGACGCGCCTGCAATCGTTACTGACCTGGGACGTGGACGCACGCTTTTGCACTGTTATCCGGTACCTTCTCAAGGCGAAATGAAAGTACGTGTCGCTGTGGTTGTTCCACTCAAATTGCATACCTTGACCGAAGCCTCTGTTTCGCTGCCACGTTTTATCGATAATAACTTCGCTATCGCCACGGACAACACAATGAGTATTCGTTCGCCGGAAAATCTAACGATGAATCTCAAAGGAATTCGTTCCGGAAAATCTGCAACCGGAGAAAAGGTGCTTTCCGGCACCATTAAGGAGGAAGATCTATCCGGATCAGGTTTGTCGATTCGTGTGTCTCGACCCGCCACTCTCGGACCGAACATTGTGCGAGACCCGTTTATCAAAGCCGGTTCGTTTATCGTTCAGACGATCAGAAAGATAGAAGCACCTTCTCCAAGTCATCTTGTGATCGTTATCGATGGCTCGCAAAGCGTGAAAGATCACTTGAAAGAACTTAAGTCCGCGCTGTCCAAATTGCCTGAGTCGATGCCGAAATCGATAATCATCGCATCCGATCAAAATGGTGCACCGGAAGTTCTTCAATTTAAGGAGGGGCTGGACAGACTCGGCTCGACAAACTTGAGAGGCGGACAAGACAACTTGCAAGCAGTTGTGAAAGCAGCCGAACTTGCAGGAGAAGCTAAGGGTGGAACAGTGCTTTGGGTACATGGTCCGCAGCCGAGCTTCAACGAAGAAATTTACATCATGGCACCATATATAGCCACGCCTAAATTCTATGAGTTGGCGCTGGATAACGGCATCATGGATGCGCATGAATTTTTCAAGAACCATCGCGAGATTGGACCCTTTACCGCAATTGCGCGCAGTGCCACTGCAGGCGATGACCTGGAAAGATTTATCGCAAAGTGGCAGCCAGGTGGAACAGATTTTTCTGTTGACTATTCTGCTGTATCCAATGCGGAAGAATCAAAGAACAGTACACCTGCTCAAGCTTCTGAAATTGCCTGTCTTGCTGCAAACAAGAAAGTTGAAGAGTTCTTGCATGATGGAAAGGTCGCCAAGGCCGCTGTCATCGCATGCGCGCACAATATCGTGACACCGGTATCCCTCGCTTCTGTTTTGCCGAATGTCAGTCGTACCAACTACTCTGCGACGACTAACTATCAGCAGACACAGTCAGCAACTCCGGTACTTCAAGGTACTTTTCCGCTGGATGCCGCTGCTGTTGGGTCTGAATCAGGTGTATATTCCCAACGTAAGTACGATCAGTACTCCCAGTATTCGCCGGACCTTCAAGGTGCAACCAACGGAACAGTTGGTGCCCAAGGCTACGATGCGACTTACATCACAGGTGTCAACACCGCTGGAACTGTAAGGGTTAACAATATGGCTAACCTGGAAGCGATGCTCAACATTATGGCCAATGGAATAGAAATCCTTGGACTCTTGTTGGGTGGTGCTCTTGCATCGAAAGCAATCTTTGCTATGGCTCAGGGTTCGCCTAGAGAGAACGATGGACTTCCGCATTCAGCAAGACTTGCCTACGGCATACTCGCGATTGCCGGTGGGCTGTCCGTTCCTGGAATGGTCAATTGGTTGGTGGCATCAGCACGTGATGCCAATCTCTTCAGCTAAACACGAGGAATAAAAGCAAAGTTTAAACACGACCGCAACATGCCAGAACAGTGGGGGCGACGCCAAAGCGTCGTCCTTGCTGTTCGTCGATTTTTACGCGCGGTTCGTAATGAAGCGGGTAAAACTGGCGCTTGAACGTTTTTACAGCAGCGAAAGAATCTGTTTCACAGCGTCTTCCGGCGTAGATACAATGCTGATTAGCTTGGGAGAAAGCTCGCTGTAAAATTCAGCAGCTCGCGCACTTGAGTGTAGCAGGATCACATGCTTACCTGCTTTCAATGCGAGCGAAATCTCTGAAGAGGTGCCGGAACCCATTCCAACGGAAACTACAAAATCACTGGATAGAACATTCACATTGTTTCTTCCGGAACCAAGATCAGTGAATATTGCAATGTCGACAGCTTCGGATACCGATGAGTCCTTAAATGGCAAAATGCCAATCGTTAATCCCCCAGCCGCTCTTGCACCCTTGCTGGCCGCATCCATAACTCCGGCATCGCGACCACCGGATAAAAGGTGCCAGCCTTGCTGTGCAACCAATTCTCCCAGACGATGAGCCGCATCTGCAATATGAGCGGGGCAAGGTTCGCCTTGTCCCATTACGCCTATGACGAGCTTTCTTTTACTCACAGATTCTTATTCCAATTCGCTTACTTTTATTGAAAAACTGAAAGCAAATGTTAGCACGGACAACTGATCAAGACGTAGAATTAGCACACATAGCAGCTACCTGTAGATCGATGAATTCCTTTCGATTGACAAAACAAATTGCATCTTGGTCCGGCTGTAATTGTTCGCCCCCGGATAATCGATCTCGATCAGTCGGTTCTCGGCATCCCACTTGTAAGTGTTGGTGCCGTCACTCGTCATGTTACCGTTAGCGTCCCAAGTAAGGGTTGAAGACGGGCTGGCAGTGACGGTCAAGCCATTCGTGTTTGTCTTCGTTGTCGGTACTGCATCGGTTGCGGAGACATTTGCGAGACTTGCTCCTGATGGCAGAGTGCCGTTACCTGAGAAGCTCTGCGAGAATGCCAGATCAGCGGCATCACTGTTCTTCGCTGTCACACCCAAAGTTTGCAGATTGGCATTGCTATTCATTGCACTGGCAAGACCGGCGGCAATGCTCACCAGTGTGTCAGAAGCTACGATATTGTAGGTTATTGCCTGCTGACCGCTAGGCAGAGTTGGATTGAAGGTCGTTATCGTTGCCGTGTTTCCAGCCGTTACCTTCCCTCCCACAGCCACTGTCGAATTGCCATTGGCATTTGTGCCTTGAGTCAAGGTCACGGTCGCTCCGCCGCTAGTCGAAGTCGTATACGTCGTTCCGGCGGTGGATATAGTTACCACTGCAGCAGCAGATGTGGCTGTTACCCCAATTGCTGCAAGACTCGTGTCCGCATTAATCGCATTCTTCAATGCCGTCGCAATCGTCGTCGTCGTGTTGCCTGCTGCCGATGTGTAGCTGACTGTGCGGCTGCCTCCTGAAAGACCAGCGCTGTAAACAGTTAAGGAGGTTACATCACCCGTCGTCACCGTGCCGCCGATTGTCGCAGTCGTATTTCCGTTGAAGTTGGCTGAATAGGTGACAGTCTCGGTCGCGACACCTGTCACTGATTTCGAATACTTCGCATCCGCATAATACTGATTGGGGTTGATTGTGATTACGGTGCCTGCCACAGAGGGGAAATACGGGTAAGGATAAACTGCCCCACCGGCATTGCTCATCTGAGTGTAGATTACGGAATTAAGAGCTGATGCAATACTTGATGTTGTATCGCCGGACTTCACCGTATAGGAATTGACTACCGGTCCGTAATTGAACCGCGGATCGTCAACTACGACGCTGACCACGTCTCCCGCTGTCACCGTTCCTCCGACTGTAACAGTGGTATTTCCGTCAACGTTTGTTCCCAGAGTCAATGTCTCAGTTGGAGTGCCAGAAACGGAACTTCCAAAAGTCACGCCGTTCAATGCTTTCTGAGATAACGTGACGACTTGGCCAGCAACAGATGCTGATGAAACAGGCTTACTAGTGCTTCCCTGGAATCTGGTCTTGCCACCTGGGGCTAACTTGACTAGTGCATTCACATTGTTTACGGTTGAGTCAACGACAGACGTACTGCTCGAAAGCGTTATCGTTGCAGTTGCACCGGAGCTGACAGACTGAGCATAGCTGGTCAAATTCGGCGAAGTCGATTGGATGTTGATAATCGTCGACGATGAATTCGAAGTCACTCCAATTGCCTGCAAGGCAGTGTCTGCATTGATTGCATTCTTCAGTCCTGTAGCAATTGTCGTCAGCGTGTCACCGGCGAGAACCGTGTAGCTGACAGCCTTGCTGCCTCCTGTAAGCCCAGCATCGTAGAAGGTGATGGTGAGAACGTTGCCGGTTGTCTTGGTTCCGCCGATTGCTGCTACCGTCCATGCGCTGACTGGATTACTTACCGTGAAGGTCGCTGTTGCAGCCGCGCTTGTAGCCGTTCGGTAGGTCGTCAGATTTGTTGACTTGGAATTGAGCGTAATGACCGTTCCAGCCGACGTTGCGCTCACTCCAATGGCTTGCAGGTTCGCATCTGCATTGATAGCTGTAGTGAGGTTTGTCGCCATCGTCGTCAGCGTGTCGCCGGCCAGAACCGTGTAAGTCACTGTTCTTGTGCCGCCGGCAAGGGCTGCGTCATAGAAGACGACTGAGATTGTATTGCCGGTTGTTTTCGTACCCGCAAGCGTCGCTGTCTGCGGCCCATTCTGATTGATAGCAAGCGCGATTGTCTCTGTCGCGCCGACGTTCGTTGAAGAGGTATAAGAGGTGACATTCTTCGAATTCGAAGAAATACTGATTACCGTACCTACTGAAGTCGCAGTAACACCTAAAGCTGTCAGATTTGCGTTTCCGTTAATCGCATTCTTCAAGCCCGTGGCAATTGTCGTCAGAGTGTCACCGACAAGCACCGTGTAACTGACAGCCTGCTGACCTCCCGCAAGGGCAGCATCCTTGGTTGTAATGGTCAGCACATCACCAGTTGTCTTTGTGCCGGCTATCGTTGCGTTCCACAAACCATTGCGCCAAATGCCGAAGGTCATCGTCGCCGTGGCTCCGCCGCTTGTTGATGGCGTGTATGTGGTCAGGTTCGCCGAAGCAGAGCGAATATTGATAAATGTCTTTCCTGCCTGCGCGTTGGCGGCAACACCAATTGCTTGAAGAGCAGTGTCGAGATTGATATTCGTCGCCAAATTGTTGGCAATAGTCGCCAGCGTGTCGCCACCCACTACCGTGTAGCTGACTGCCTTCTGTCCACCAGAAAGTGCGGGATCTTTTACGGTCACTGTCAACACGTTTCCAGCCGTGACCGTGCCGCCCAGCCTGAGAGTGTCTGTCGTGTGCTGCTGGACGCTCTTTCTGTTGGCCGCCAGGTCATAGGCGTAGTGGAACTCTTTGGTGAAAGGCGCTACTGGCGCACCAGAGCCCACTTGGTCCGAAACCAGCTGTCCGGCATTGTCATACCTAAAATTGTGGAAATCATTGCCGCCGTTTTGCTGCTGCTGCCACTGCGTGATCTCACCAGACGGATTGTATTGATAGTCGAAGCGGGAGAGCATTCCACCGGTTGGATTCAAGTTGTTGATCGTCTTCAGCCGCTGGTCGCCGTTATTGTCGTACCAGTCATAGTTTGTGGTCTGGCTATTCGGATAGCCAACAGATTTTAGTCTCGTCACGCCCTTTGACGAGCCTGGCGTGTCGTCCACATACGTGTAATTGAAGGTCCCCAGAGCATTCGCTTCCGACGTCACTCTGCTCATGGCGTCATAAGCCCATGTTATTGAATTGCTGGCACCATTTATCGACCGATTCGTTGTGCGTCCCAGGGTATCGTAGCTGTACGAAATTGCCGAGTTTGCGATGACATTATTCGTCACCGTCGCCAACCTGCCACCACCTGTGGTAGGCGTCGAGCCAGGACCCGTCACGTAAGGATTGTAGGTGTAAGAAATCGTCCCCCAGTCGTTCTGCACACTCGATATGCGCGAAAACTTGCTGTCATAGCTGTTTATCACAGCGGACGTAGGATTTACCGCGTTCTGATAGCCAGTAGCAAAAGTTGTTCCGTCTACGTTCAAGAAGTAGTCGGTTGTTTGATTCAGAGCGTCTTTGCGAGACAGCATACGCCCGGCGCCGCTTTCGTACGCGTAATTGCAAGCTGTTTTGTCAGCATAGACTTTCTGAATTTTTCTCCCTTGCAAATCATGGTTCCACGAAGTGACATTGTTTGCAGGGTCTGTCAGCTTCAGCAGAGAGCCACAACTGCACCACTGATATTGAGTCTTTCTTCCCAAAGGATCAATTTCAAATGCCAGCTGGTCTAAGGAATCATAGCTAGATTGGCTCCACCTGCCGATTCTGTCCTTGGAAAAGATTGCATCTAGCTTGTCATACACAGTCTTCTCGGTCGTACCGTCAGGATATAGAGTCTGTGTCCTTCTGTCAGCAGGGTCATATGAAAAAGCCAGCTGATAGCCTACAGAGTCGGTCGTTGTAGCAAGTCTGTTGAATCCATCGTACGTAAAATTGGTGACATCAGCAGTGCCTGAAAGCGGACCGTTGATTTGCGTCAAGAACGAGCTGCCCAGTCCTGTATAGGTCATGCTCGTGGAATTGCTGTTCGGGTCAGTCATCGACGTGATCTGCCCCTTTGCATTGTAGCCGTACCCCCAGGTTCTGGCTGAACCGTCTATATATTGTGTTGGCCTGTGCTGTGTGTTGTACGTCCAGTTGCCGAGCATGAAGCTGTCATTGTTCTGTATCTCGGTTATTTGCGTGAGATCAATCCCGTTTGCTGCATACGTGTAGGACATCACCCGCCCTGCTGGATCGGCACTGAATGTCCTGTGCCCGAGAGAATTGTATTGGAAGTAGGACGCAATCTGATTGCCAACCGATTGATAGTCCAGCGACATCGAAGGTGCGCCTGAAAAATACGGAGCAAACTGAAGATTGTTTGGTGTAGAGCTAGTTGAAAGAAAAATGCTCGGACCAAAAGAACTAGCTGTAATTCCTCTGCTTGAGTAGATCGAACTGGCATTGATAGCGTTTTTCAGTCCGGTGGCGGCTGTTGTCAGAGTATCGCCCCCTACTATGTTGTACTGAGCAGAACCTTGCGATACACCCTGATCGGAAAGGTACAAACTGACGAAATTTCCGGCAGTAACGGTTCCAGTTAAGGTAATTTGAGCCGATTGCGGAGTCGGTGTTCCCAGGGAAATCGTCTCTGTCGCAGCACCACTGACAGATTTTGTGTATGTCGTCTGATTAGTAGACTGCGAGACCATCGCAATATTCGTGCCAGTTGCTGCCGCCTTCACACCTAGTTTGCGAAGATTGGCGTTAGAGTTGACTGCAGAAGCCAATCCGGTCGCAATTGTCGTCAAAGTGTCCGACGCTTGGACCGTGTATGCCGCTGCCTGAGAGCCGCCAGGCAAGGCCGTATCCGTGAATGTTAAAGTAAGAACATCACCCGTTGTTTTTGTGCCACCCAAGCTGGCCTTCACCGGAGTGGCCGCCTGACGAAATATCTGTATCGGCTTGTTCGTTGTGTTCGTACCTATCGTAGCTCGTCCATCCAGCCCAACTGTTTCATCCACATATCTGTAGTTGATTTGATTCTCGAGAGCGGCTTTCCTGTAGTTGACGATCGGCCAGAGATACCCGTCTACAGGACCCCATAGCCAACCGATCTTGTTAGCATGCGAAAAATCATGATTAATTGGGTCGTTGGGATACAGCTCCATTGCGTGTCTGTCCCAGATAAAGGTCGCATTGTATTGACCGTGACCAATCCAGGATTCGATAACAGACTTGGTTCCATCCGGGTAATTGACTCTCAGACCGCGCGTGTTATTTCCCGGAGAGTACGGCGTATACTGGCTAAATGATGAAGTGCCATATGGTGTCTGCAACGATGTAATGAACGTATTGCCGGTGTCGTAGAACATCTTGCTCTGCAAGCCAATCACGTCTGTCGTTGCGACAAGATTCGTGTTGGTTGAATCATAGCTGAAGGACGCTGTACGGCTGAAAGGATCCGCTATCTGCGCAACTTTGTAAAAACCGGAGTTGCCTACGGTGTTCGAAACATAGGTCAGGGTGCTAACTTCACCTATCGGATCCGTGATCGTTGTAATTCTGAAATTCGCATCGAAAGCAATTGTCGTCTGATTGTTTTGTGGATCAAAAATCTTCGTCATGAAAATCTTGGCCGGACTTGCGCCATCAGATAGATCAAATTGCTGGATACTGCCATCCGGCAATTGTCTTTGATACACACCGCCGCCCAGATTTACTAGAAGCGCTTGTGAAAGGCGGTTGCGCGTGTAGACACCACCACTCAGCGTGTACACTTCCGAGTGCCCGTCCGAAAGACGCACTGTTGCTGTAGATGATGCATCCACAGTCAGATAGGAAAGATACTGAAACGACCAGTTGTAGCCGAAATTGGTGAATGAAAAACTAGCAGGCTGGTCTGCTTGAAGATAGTTGTAATTTATTTGGAACGGTACTGTGCCGCCTATCGGACAGGCATATGAAATGGGAGTGTCATATAGATGCAGATCGCAAGTGGTCTGCGTGACGTCAAATTGCATCATGCCGCCGATTGGGCAACTTCCACTGCTGCACGTCGGGCACCCCATATTGTCCGGCCATAGCCAGGGGACGCCCTTGCCAAAAACTCTCGCGCCTTCTTCGCTTGCTACCGCCTGCCACCCTGATGGAATAGGTCCGGCAGGTATCAAAGCATAGCCGTCTGTCTCGTCCTCGAAGACTTCTGGGCTGACTAAAAACGTCGTCTCTGCGCCAAATGTCGGGTCTTTTATTTCATACCGATCTCCCACCTTTCCGACAACGGCTGCATAATGCCCCAGCTTCCAATGGAGCACACTAGGAACGACCATTTTTGCTCCTGGCTTTCGTTTGGCAATCTGAAGCTCCAAGCCAACCTTTTGTGCAAGCTCCTTATTCTGTTGGAGAGACGTTCCTTCCTTGGTCGATGGGTAATCATCTATCGTCTTGTTGAACTCGTACTTGCCCTTCTTGATGGCAAGCAGGTTAGAAACTGCAAAAGGTCCGCATTTATATGACTTGTCTGGACGTGCGTGCATCTGAACAAGCGCTTCCGAGGAACCGCGTATCTTCTGCTCCATGGAGCCGTAAAACGCGCGACCTTTTACTTCGGCAAGGATCTTCTCCATCTCTTCTGTACGCCCAACTTTTGCATTGAGTTGAAGAATTTCCGCTATCGCTCTATCTGCAACGGACTTTTGCGGCTGATCTACTTCATCTCTGGAGGCATCCCATGCCGCTTTCCAGAGATCCATCGCTTGGCTCAAATATCCCGACTGAAATCTCAAAAGTCCAACATTCAGCTGTACTGAAGGAGTCCATCTAGATTTTGGAAAGCGCTCGATAAAATCAGTGAATGCGGAAACATTCTCTGGGTCATTCTTACTCTTGAATGACCCAATTGCTTTTGCCAGTTCGTCATTCTCGCCCGACACGGCAGGCGCATTCATTGGAATCAGCGGCTCTTCAAAGACACGTGCGGCAGTTAGCTCAATGTCTGTCGGGTGGTCGGAGAGCGGAGTGGACTTCACTTGCTGCGGCGTCTTTGATGCCAATCTCACGCTCTTAGGATGCTGCGCATAACTTGGTACATTGGGCGGCGTCGGTCCCTGTGGAGCGGCAAGAGCAGCCACCGGCTGATTAATCAAAAGAACAAGCGGCATGAGCAGAAACGCGATGGACTTTCTTGCCAGGGCTCGCTTTACCGTTATCCGAAGGTGCATTTTCATACTCTCGTGCTTTTCAGTGCGGTGTTCTCTTTTCGTCTGTCACTGCGGCCTTGCTATGGCTGATTGGCATCATGCGGGATTCCAACATTAGGCAGCTGCTGTTCAAGATTCAGGGTCCGCGCGTCGCTTGCCGAAGGCGATGGCCACTTTGTCGAATCCAGCGTCAAAACTGAACTTGACACACTGCTTGTTATTCCATTCAGTACTGCTACCGCTTTCAACGTCTGCGTCCATGCCACATTTACGGGACCAACATACAAATTCGAGCTTGTGGTCGGCGTCGATCCATCATTCGTCCAATAGATTTTTGCTCCATTGGGACCGGCGATTGCCACTTGCGCCGGTGCAGTGAGGGTAGAGGTGGCGACACTTAGAGACGGTGCTGCAACCGCATTTGTGCTAAGCAGTTGATATTTCGAAAGCAGATATCCTTCGGCAGCTGTTCTTTCAGCCACGGTAAGCTGACGATTCCAGATCAGTAGTTCTGCTATTTGCCCGTTTAGCCTGTTGCCACCAGCCGAATCTTGACCAAGGTAACAGTTGTTTCTCGTCAAATTATTCAAAGTCTGCATGGTCGTCGATTGGGTCAGCTGTGATGCATTCTGGTACAGGGTTGCCGTATTAGTGCCGCTGTAGGAAGCTTCCAACAATTGAAACTGTCCAAGTGTCACGCCGCTGGATGCGGTGGCTGATGAGGCGGTCGAGCCGTTGTATGTCGAGAATGTGAGGCCTGTGGTAGACGGCAAGCTCATGGTGACATTGTCACTGGTTGCTCCATTGCCAAAGTCGAAGATTCTGGCACCTGCGGACACTGAAACCGGCTTTGCAACAGCCATGACTGTCATGCCGCTTGTGAAATTAGCCATGCCCGCAGGCAATTGCAGGAATTGCGTGCCGCTGAAATTCACCGCCGGTAGTCCATTTACCGCACCACTGACTAATGTCGGCTGATTCGCTCCGTTTGTCGCGTTGTTAGAGGAGCCCGATATATCTTGCCAGGTCGTGACATTGCTTCCGCTCAGGGTCACATCAGACGCTCTGTACCAGCCTGCCAGTCCGCTGCGTGCGATTGGTGCCGTCGAATTGTCCATCGTGTAGGTTGCTGTCGCGACCGGGCTATCATTCCAAAACGGTGCTTTGGCCAGTGCCTTTATCACCGATGTCTGTTGGACACGTGGAACGAACTCAGGGGCTACAGTTGTTAGGAAAAAATTTTGGTTGTTGTAGAAAAAGAGATCTGAAGTCGACGGCGCTATATTGTCCGTTCGGAAATAGGTCAGAGCCTCTTGTGGCTGGCTTATGATGAACTGTTGCTGGGGCAGAAATGTGCCCGATGTCGGCGTTATGACTGGCGCATCCAAGGTAGGCGTGTTTCCTACGCCGTACTTGGAAAGCATGTATGACTCAATAGACTTTCGAAGCCCATCTGACACTGGGTTTGAATAGACCAAGATTTCGCAAATGTCGCCACCAAAATATTCGGTCGACTGCGTGCTGGCCCCAATTCGATTTGTCGTCCTCGATATGTTCGCTAACGTCTGTACTAGAGTGCTGCTAGTCGCTTGCTGAGTGCCGTTTACATACACTTTGCCGACGCCGGTGTTCGGACTAGAACCCGGAGTGAAAGTCGCCTCGAGAAGCTGAAACGCACTCGTAGATATTGGGTTAGACGAGGTGGTCACGTTCGAGCTTGTCGTTGAGTTGTATGCATATAGGGCAGCATTCGTTCCAACTGTCTTCACAAGCGCAGCATCACTTGGACCGGTGTTCCCCAACACAACAGGAGTTCCGGTAGCTACGCTGGAACTGGGCTTAAGCATAACGAAGGCAGAATAACCGGAAGTCAGGTTTGAAAACCCTGATGGGAGCGACATGAGATGCGACGTGCCATTGAAAGTCACACTCGGCAGAATGCCACTATTAGCGGTGCCTACGGTGAGGGTCGGCCTGGTGGCGCCTGCACCAGTCGCGTTGTTCCCGTTACCACTCTGATCGCTCCAAGTATCAACGTTGCTGCCCGTGGCGCTAATGCCATCATCACTCTTCAGCCAAAGAAGAAGATTTGACGACGGCTGCGGCACGGTCATGCAGGTCGACACGTTCGAAAATACCGCTGTAGATTGCGTTGCCCCATTCACTGTACTCGATACTACAAAGCCGAAGGTCATCTTGTTCGGCATTGGGTTGGTGTTCGCTTCACCCGCACTGCCTATGAGTGTCCAGTTCGTGCCGGTGGAGCTCGAATACGCGCTCACTGTATACCCGGTCGCAGCACTGCCGTTGCGAGCCAGCTTGAGATATATTGGAGCGGTGCCGGCAGCTGTCGCTATTGTGCTGTTGGCTCCGCCCTGGTATCGTCTTGAGAAGGTTATCCCTGAGCCAGGCGTCACGGCCAGCACATAGGAGTATGCATAGCTTGTCTGCACGCTATCGCGGATGCAGAATCCGGCAAGCGCTCCAGCACCGGTATTGGTCTGACTTACGACCTTTCCCTGGACGTAATTTGACTGCGTACACGGCGTACTTACGTAACAAAATGAGTCGTCGACCGCTCCTACACCTGTTCCAGACCCGGAGATCTGGTACTGGGGCGGACTCCCAGCCGTATAGGTGAAAACGCCACTGCTGCCACTGTTTATGTCATTCTTCGTCCATGGCACCGCTTGCGCGTCTGCAGGCAACGAAGCGAAAACACTGAGCACAATATAGATCAGGCTCAGCAATGAAATTCTGCAACGCCCTGTATTTGAATACATTCCGGTCTGCCTCTTGCCTGCTACCAGTGCGCCAAAGAGATACCGCTGACGCAACTAAGTCGAGTCAGAAATGCAGAATGATCCCATATAAAGATGCCGTGAAAGATTGGTCAATCTCTCTGCATCAATCTCACCACAAGCAATTTCGGCTGTCAAACATAATTCTGGGTCCAATTGTAACTTTGGCGTCAGTCTTAAATGCGTAACGGGCAACGACTGACCATTTGAAAGAATTTCGAAAGCCAGATTAGAAAAAGCAAACATTCGGAAAGCCTTCTCCAGACGAGCTTAGAGCAGATACTTCTTTTTCTATATTTATGCAAAACAGGTGACGAAATAGCGACAAGCCTATCCGAACAAACCACCATTTTTGCTCAAAATTCTATTTCTTATATCTCGAAAATTAAGTCAACAGCACAAAGGTGCATGCTTAAGTTGTTTGCGGATAATTCCAATGTTCTTCATCGAATGAGCCCCATCAGGAGCTCTTTCTGCATTACTTCCCCTCAGTCTTCATCAATTGCGCCATCAAACCCTTGTGCCCTATCTCCATGGCCGCCGAATAACCTGCAGTCGAACGGTTCCCCGCCTTCCATACAAGCTCCGTTCCATCAATAATCGCCTCATACTTCCACTGATCCTTGTCCCACGGAGCCGCTTTCTTGTAATTCTGATCGTGGGTCAGCCACCACCACATCGCGAATTCTTCTCGCTTCTTGTAAGGAATGTAGGTCGCTGTTAAGTTGTCCAGTCGCTCACCCTTTTCAAACGCCCAGTTCTGCAAATCTATTGCAAATGCGGCTTTCACATCATTTGACGTCTTTCCGTAGCCTGACTTGAATCGCCTGGGTCCTGTCGGAAACCAGTCTTTGCTCGGGCTTTTGTCCTGTTCGGCAGCAATTTCCTTTATTGAATTGAAAAAGGTTGGACTGCGCTTTTCCGTACCGGTATCACCAGCCACAGCCGTACCTGCTTGTGCATGGGCAGGCATTTGAACAAAGAAAGGCTGCGCCATAAGCAAAGCAAGACCAAATACCACTGCCTCTTTCTGCAAAAGATTTTTCATTGCATCCCTCCAACGCTCGGCTGACCTAGTTCCGCACATGTCCTAATTCGCCTGTTTATCGTCCGTATGATGTTGCTGTTCAAATAGCCATTCGGCGGAATCTCGTAAATCTGCCACCGGTAAATGATATAGGTTCCGCCGCTTTCTTGCGGCTGAAAGTCAATATGCACAGTCAGCTGCCTTATCACATCAGGCACCGGCAACTTTTCTGTGTACTGCACAAAGCCGGTTATTCTGAGAATCGATGGGTCGGACTTTACAGAGACCGGCAGATGCCCGACATTCGGTGATATGTCGCGAGCCATCGTGAGCCAGAGATCGTCAACCGGGAAATTCGAATAGAAACTGCCTTCTTTCGCGTCCAGCGCCAGGTCATCTTTGCGCTTCTGCTCGAAATCGCTGTAGGCTTTGCCTGCTTCATCAGCGACTTTCTGAGCCGCTTCTTTTCCCAGGTCAAAAAGCTTCTTTCCCCAGCCGATCGCTTTCTTCTTCGTTTCCTCGTCCATGCCTGCCTCTACAAAATCATGTACGTGTCGTCATCGTCTTGCTGTTTATCTTCTTCTGTTTCGGGCTCTTGCTGCTGCTGTTCCTCGATATATGAAGGTGCCGGCACTGAAGGAGGGTCGTCTTCGACCTCTTTCTCTCGCTCATCGCAAGGCGAAATAGCAGGCTCTGATTCTCCCATTTCCTGCCGGCGTTTTTTCTCTCCCTTGATTTGCCAAGGCTGCTTTGCCTTTGCCTGCTCGCATTCTTTCACCAGCCGATCGTCAATCACGACTTGCGGCTTTACCACACCCGGAATACTCATCGCATTTTCGTAGTCTTTCCAGGTAAACCGATTCATCAGCATCGGCGACGTTCTGGGCGTGAAAACAAGCATCTTCTCGTCTGGAAGTGACATCACTTCACTGGGGTCAATAAGCGGCCTGCCGCTTTCCTTCTCTTGAATGTGTCCGGAGCTCGAGACCTTGCGCTCGTAGACAGTCATTTGTCCTGCCATCCGGCTTATTCTCTCGGCAACATCAATGGTCCGCGGACGAAAGAATATCCTGCAGCCTAATTGACCGAACATTATTTGCGAGTCCTCACGCCCGTATACACGCTCCAATTGCATGGCGTCCTGAATACCGAGCATCACCCCTATTTTTTTGTGCCGGATAATCCCCAGCCTTTCGGCTATTCCAGGGATCATGCCGAAATTTGTGAATTCATCCAGGCTCAAAAAAACTGGGTATTTGAAACTCTTCTCTTCTGCCTGTTGCAAAATGAAATTGAAGATCAGGGCAGCAACCGGCTTTAGATGCGTCTTTCTGGCAGGAACTGCCAAATAGAAAGTAAATAAGTTATTCGCGAGCTCGTCCAGGTCAATTGTCGTCTTGCTGGTCAAAGCCACTATTCGAGGGCTCACCCAGAGCGCCAGGCGCTGCATCAAACTGGCAAATACGCCATATCTGAAGCCTTCTCTGCTGTTGTTGTGAAAGCCTTGATACTCCTGTCTCACAGCTTCAACCGGGCTGTCTCTAAGCGTTGCCACAAGACCATCCGGCCCTTCGCGCATCATCGCTCGAATAAAGCCCAGATCTTTTCCAAGGGCCGCTGCATGCGCAATAAATACCGTCAGCAGATTAGTCTCACTCTTCGGCCAGATATCGTCTCCGTAATTGTTCTTGCTTGTCGTGTTCTCAACTATCAGCTTCGCCAAGTTCTGCGCATCGTCATAGCTTTTCACCGAATCAATCGGATTGATGCAATCAGACGACATGTCATCCGGATTGAAATAGAAAATCTTCTGTCCGCCGGCCATAGAGCGATAGCCTGATGTCTTTGCATACAAGTCAGGCGGCTCGTTTCCGGCTGTCGCTTCCGTCACGATAGCGCTTGACTCAAGCCTTTCAATCAAGTTTGGAATAAATATGCTCGTGGTTTTGCCTGAACCCGTAGGACCACAGACAAGCGCATGCATTGCAGTGTCCTCTGGCGTAAGCGTCACATAGTTGTCGTCCTCGCCTGGACTGATAACCATGCGCCTTGAATCTTCAACATTGTCCCAATAGTCTGCCGCCAAAATATCATCATGCGTTGCCCATTTCGCTGAGCCATATCTAGTCGGCGTCGGCTGATTCTCTATTGCCGAAGCCAGTCGGCCTGACGCTTCAACAATGCGATTCTTGATTTCAGCGCATTTGCTCTTGCAATGTGTGATGCTCCAGTTGTTTCTCTCTTCCCTGACTTCAATTGAAAGATGAGTCCCTTTCTCGTGCGATTTCGACCACGATAGCGTCGCGAAAAATTCATACGAAAACGGGTTCTGAGATTTGGTCTGCGTGGCAATAATTTGCATCAGCCTGTCATTTACTGTAACCGGCCGCCAGCCTAAACCGGTCAAACAGACAATCAGCAATTCAGGCATATCAGCCTGACTGACTGCGAGGTCTTGTGTATCTTCAAAAACAGGCATTTTTTAGCCCAAACCTCTGTCAAACCCGTCATCTATCTCTGGTTCTTCCCGGCTAGGCTCGGTATTCTCGAAAAATTCTTGCTGCAAATGCATGTCGGTAGCCTCAGTGCCCATAGCGTCACTGGCATATTCTGCTGTCGTCACCCCAATGGCAGAATCTGCACTGCGGTCCTTCTCTTTTCCTTTTGCCGGCACAGCTGTTTCTTCGTCATCGCTCGAATAATCGAAGTCCTCCAGAGGCGCCTGGTAGGCTCCATCAAGAACTGAGCCGGGCTCCCGCTCTTGCTCTTTTGCTTCTAGCGCTTCTGCCAACGGGTCTTTTGCATCCGGCAACTGCGGACCTTTTGCGTCAGGCTGCTCTCGTTCTTGTATTTGGTCTAAGTCATAGCCTATTAAGACATCAAACTCACGCCAGGGCTTAACTTCCTGCTTCAGCTCCAGGTGCTCCGCTTTCAAGACTTCAATCTGTTTCTGGATCTCTTCGGCTTTGTGAGGTAACTGCAACGCCCGGTCCTGCAATTCTTTGATTTCTTTGGCGTGCCCGTAATCTAAGTGAGCTTCAGTCAGCTGCCCTCGCCCCTCCTGCATGCGCTGCTCTTTGCCCTTACCTTGCTGCCTTTCTGTGGCAGGCTTGTAAGTGTTCGAGATGTCCTTGTCTAGCTTCCGGTGCTCTTCAATGTCTTGTGCTTCCCGCTCGAGTTTCTTCTTTTTCTCCTCCGGGTCAAGCTCTAAATCCTTGCTGTCTCTCGACTTCGCCATAACGTCATCGATCAGCCCTTGATAGACCCTGTCGCCTTCGCGCTCATAACCTGGTCCTCCAAGCACCCTCTCCAGCTGCGGCTCCCTCAAATACCGCTCTAAGTTGTGCTCTCGCTCAAGATACCTGTCGCCTGCTGCCCGCATTATCTTGTAGTCGTTCTTAGTAAGGCTCACCCGTTGCCCGTCTGTTGCATAGAGAAGCACATGACCGTGCCCGTGATCTGTGTTCTGATGATCTACGGCTCTCCAGTTAAGCTCCAGACCTTTTTGGCGCTCCAGCTCTCCCATCACTTCGCGCGTATATGCTTTCATGTCCACGCCATCCACCCCCGGCGACAAAACCAGCTTGTGGACCACAAGAGGGCTGTCAGAATTGATCTCCTGCCTGATCTGCCGGCCAGATATGCCGTCTTCAGTTGCGCTGAAAAACTTACGCCCGCCCTGAGGCCTATCCGGACCGTCCCTGTGCTCTAAATATTTGACGTGAGCCTTTGCCTTTGAATGGCAAAGCTTCCCCTTCAAATACTTATGCTTCACCACTGAGCGCATCTTTCGCCAGCTCCGCTGCTACTGGGTCGCCCTGCTTCTTGCCGATATTAAGGCGCATTAGCGCTTTGTTTCGGGCATCCTCCCACATCTTGTCGCGTGTCGCTTTGTCCGCCCGGCTGTACAAAATCTGGTTGACCAAAGCAACATCAATTAGACAACGGCTCGATATCTTTGCCAGCCGCTCTGTGTCTTTTTTGTGCTGAGCAGCCAGGCGCTCTTCTATTTCCAGCAGGCGCTGAGCCACCCGGTCGTTCACTCGCTCTTCGACCTTTGCCTCAATTCGATCCAAGTATTCGATGACAGCTTCGCGGACTAAATCGGTTCTTGTAGTCCCCTTCGTTACGCTCAATTCGCTCAGCCGGTTGTAGTCCGGCATCGTCAATCTGATGGCAATTTCTGGCGAGCGTGCTGTCTCTGATTTTTTGCGTCCCATGCTATACTCCGCCACATATAATTAAGCATAGTTTAGCAGTAAGAAATATTCGGCGGAACATTTCTTACTGCCAACATTTTCGGCGGCACTATTACTCAACCATATTAACCATCCACAATATCTGGCTGTTTCTTTTATCCTGCCTTACCTCGAAGACGGTCGGCTGCTGCCTCCCCCAGCGGTAAGGCTCCGCGCCTTCGTCGCTCCGATTTTTGCTCGCGCTTCAGTCCCCCTTCAGCGCAAAACCTTCGCGAGCCAAAACTACTGGCATTACCCTAGAGCGAAGAATGAGCGAGCACGAAAGTGCCACTTCAACCTCACGCAAAAAGCAACACCACAGAATCAGATCTGAGCCGCTATGACGGCGAAGCTGGAGCCGCAAAAAAAGCGGCGGAGCTAAAACACATAAAGCCAGCGAAGGCGCATTAGAAGCGCCGTAGCAGCGAAGCGCTTGGCGCTGAGCGGCGCCGTTCAGTTGTCGGCGCCACTTCGGGACCCCAGAGCCTGCGGAGCCATAGAGGCGAAGCTGGAGCCCTCAAGAGAAGCGGGCGGCGCTAAAACACATAAAGCCAGCGGAGGCGTAGTCACGCCGTAGCAGCGAAGCGCTTGGCGCTGAGCGGCGCCGTTCAGTTGTCGGCGCCACACTTCGGGACCCCAGAGCCTGCGGAGCCATAGAAGGCGAAGCTGGAGCCCGCAAGAGAAGCGGGCGGAGCTAAAACCCACAAAAGCCAGCGAAGGCGATAGTCACGCCGTAGCAGCGAAGCGTTTGGCGCTGAGCGGCGCCGTTCAGTTTCGGCGCCACTTCGGGCCCCTAAAGCCTGCTGAGCCATAGAGGCGAAGCCGGAGCCGCAATAGTAGCGGCGGAGCTAATACCCATAGAGCCAGCGAAGGCGTGTAAGAAGCGCCGTAGCAGCGAAGCGCTTGGCGCTGAGCCGCGCCGTTCAGTTTCGGCGCCACTTTCTGGCCCATAAAGCCTGCTGAGCCATAGAGGCGAAGCTGGAGCCGCAATAGTAGCGGCGGAGCTAAAACCCACAAAAGCCAGCGAAGGCGATAGTCACGCCGTAGCAGCGAAGCGTTTGGCGCTGAGCGGCGCCGTTCAGTTTCGGCGCCAGCTTTGACCATGGCAACAATGAATCGGCGTGATTTCGTTGTGTGATTGCAGCCGTATGCCCGGTGGGTATGGCTTAAAATGTTGTGTCTGCCCAATTTGAGAAAGCGCAAATGCTTGAAACACGCGACTCCAGGCGACTTTTCAAACAGTTCCAAAATGGCGGGCTCGATTTCATCAAATCTTTGGCGGAAAAAAAGGCGACTGAGAGCGAAGTTCTCGATTTCAAACTGGCAAAAAACGCCGATGGGCAACTGGAAACCGAGGACAAAGCAAACCTCGCCAAGGCTTTGTCCGGCTTTTCCAATACTCGAGGCGGCTTGCTCGTCTGGGGTGTCTATTGCGCCGAAGACAAAAACGGCGAAGATTGCGTCCAGTCTTTCAAACCGATCGCTAATGTTGCGGCTTTCAAAAGTGCTGTAACTTCAAGCATTTGCCAACTTACAGCGCCGGCCGTTCAAGGCGTCGAGACTGTCTGCATTTTGGAAAAAGAGCACGCAACAGCGGGCTATTTGATTTTGCATGTACCAGCATCCGCAATCCTCATTGAAAGCGTTTTCAAAAAATGCAAAGGATTTTACGAGCGGGCCGGTACTTCGTTTGTCGAAATGACCGGCAATCGACTTGTACAAAAGGCAAAACATCGGCCACTAAGCAAAGTGCTCGTGCCTTACATGAGGGCATTGGCGATTTACAGCGCCATCTTGATTGTTCTTATCAGCGGACTCTTCTTTGGGTGGAAGGTAGGCCGCGAAGCCGCCTACAATGACGGTTTTGCCGCAGGCAAACAGGCAGGACTTGAAGAAAAGCAGCGCGAGGCAACCTCTGAACATCGTCGAGGTCCGCAGGAAAAATGATTCTCTGTTAGCAGTCAAACAAAAGGCGAAACAAAGCCCGCCTGGTGGCGGGCGCAATTTCTCATTTCCAGCAATCAGGGCGATGTTCTCGGATACTGTAAATCCCTGAAACCGATACTATTACATGATCGACAACCGGCACACCCAAGAGCTTGCCTGCCGAAACAAGCTGCCCTGTGGTTTCTAAGTCCTCCCGGCTCGGCGTAAGTGAACCGCCCGGGTGATTGTGCGCCACAAGAATCGCGTATGAATTTGACAAAATCGCGGCCTTAAAAACCTCCCTCGGGTGCACAAGACTGGCTGACACAGTGCCTTTCGACACTATGCAATAGCCCGTCACCTCATGCCTTGCATTTAGATGAAAAGCTACGAAATGCTCAGTGTCATAGAATCGAAGCGGCTCGACAAACTTCTCCACGTCTTGCGGGCACTGCACCGGCAAGGCCTTGCTCTCCGGCTCCCGTATCAGCGCCAACCTAATCTCAGGCACCATGTACTTAAGATGCTTAGCCAGCTTCCTCGCCCCCATAACTCTCTTCTGCACCCCAACCTTGCCACCGCCCATAGTTACAACACTAACCATATCCAATCCCCCTCTCTAGCCCGCTGCCCGCGCAGCGCATGCCCCTCTGCCCGCAAAGCGAGCCCAGGGGGTCCTGTGGTCAAGCCGGTTCTCTAGGGCTTGACCACGGGCGGGGCTTGCTTAGGCTTTCACGCCGGGCAGAAGAGAAGCGGGCAGCCAAATTTACTAAGCTCGAGCGGGTCAAAAACCAAAGGTAAAATCCGCAGCAAATGCCGATTGGAAATGCCTTCCTATGGGCTTATTTCCTATGGTCTAAAGAGGTAAAAGAAATGGTTCTTGCTACCAGCTGGGAGCGAATTATCTTTGTCTACATAGATGACTTTGGACGCCCAACTCAATTATTTACTAACGACTATATTGGCGATGCCGGCGGCCTCAAACGAGCAGCTGGAGATGATTACTCAACGGCAAAACCCCAGCACAAAGGTTTCCGAAATAGATATGTCCAAGCCAGGTCTCTCCAACCTGTAAACGGGAAAAAGGCCTATGTCGAAATCCCAGTTAATATCGACAATCCACTCTGGACAGGCAATCTCGGACAAATAGTCAAGGTCGGTCTCTACGACTGCGAAACGATAAAGAAAGTGGAAGAAAAGGAATTTCATAGAGCCGGTGCCGCTGCAGAACGGAAAGCACTAAAAGAACACGGCATAAACCCCTACAAGAAATAGATCTCCGCCCTGGGTGGTGGGTGGGTAGTCACAGCGCCGGGGCACGGCGCGCACGCCTCTATGGAAGATATAGAAAAGAAAAGAGAAAAGGAAAAAGGCACAGGCAGGAGCTTTCGCCCCCGCCTGACCTTTTGATTCTGTTTTCTATGCTGCGGTTGATTCAGAAGACTTTTGTTCGGAATCTTTTTTTGCTCCCGGGACATGGAAGCCGGTCATCTGAACGAACCAGGCTTTAACCTGAATCTTGGTGCCTTCGACGTTTTTCTCGTAGAAGTAATATTGCATCCGCCCTACGAGAACCACTTCTTTGCCTTTGCTGAGAAGAGTTTGGGCTCTTTCAGCTACGCCATTCCAGCACTGGACATCGAAATAGGTAGGTTCTTTCGCTTTATCGTAGTCCTTGACTGCAATAGAGAAGGAAACACGGGTCTTTTTGTCTTCAAAGGTTTGAACTTTGAGGTCGTGAGTGAGGCGGCCGATGAGAGTGATGGAATTGTTCATAAGTAGGCTCCTTTGAGCTAGTGATTTAAGTGCTCCCCAAAAGCCGCAATGACCCTCTAAATGGAAACGACGCGCCAGCGCCCCGCCAGGGGTTGCAAATCGTTTCGTGTTTAGAGGGTTTGTGGCAACCTCAGCACTTTTTGAAGCACGAGCCAAAGGAGCCAAACAAAAGAACAAGTCCATTGCTCAACAAAGGCCGCTTCGCGAACTCCAAAAGTTCAGACTCTAAGGAAGAAAAAAAGACCTGCCCACCTTCTAAAACGCAGTCAAGGACGAACGAAGAAGGGAAAGCACCACACAATAATCGATGCCCTGGGCTGGACAGGAAAAGCAGAAAGAGTGACAACGCATGACCTGCAAAGGAAAAGAATAGGACAGCGAAGGACGGGTGCAAAATTTCAACAAAAGAGAAAAACGCAGACAGCACCTGAGAAACAAAGGAAAGCCTGAACGATCAAGAAGACTGGCTCCTCAATGACCAGGACAAAAAAATCTATTGAATAAAAGTCTGAAGCCAAACCAGCAGCATAGAGAACACAAAAGACAAAAGGTCGAAAAAGGCGAAAGTTAGAGCCGGTGTCTATTTACCCGCCAGTATCCTCTCTGTCTTCCAATCTCTGAATCTAGCAGTTGCGCCGGCAGAAAAGAGGAAAAGAAAAACTGTCAGCCACCTCAAAACCTTGACTCTGTATGCCGTTTCCGGCATCCGGTGAATGAAGTAGATGAGAACGAGCAGGATCAAAACTTGCTCGTGGACAATTAAAAGATTGATGAAAACATGGTGTCCATCAATTTCTAAGAGCTTTCCGAGGTTTCGAAACAGCAGCATAAATGCCGCCATGAAAAACAGGCGTTCCCGAAGCATAAATTGGTGCAGAAAAAGGGGTCCTATTCCAGCCTATCTGAAAAGGCACTCAGCGCCTATGTTGCCAGACAACAACCACTTTCCGTTATGCTACCGCCCGTGCACATTGACAATGCAATGGATTACTATCTACGTTCGCACTCACGTGAAAACTCGCAGTTAAAAGGAGAGCCTCAATGCAAGACGGCAAAAAAGAATCCGAAGATAAGCCTTCTGGCATCCAGCAATCGCCAATAGACATATTGTCAAAAGAGAGCTTTGCCGTCAAAGAAAGCCTCACGACCTGTGACTATGTCCAGGAGAGATACCCCGGATCAGTAAAACAAGACCACGGTCATTTCCGTTTCGAGCTAGACCCAAAACAATTCGAGAAACTGCCGTCTTTGAGATTCCGTTCGACCGAGGCGCACCTGAAAAGTGTGCATTTCCATGCGCGCAGTGAACACTGGATAGACGGGGCAGACTTTGAAGCTGAGTTTCACTTTGTCCATGCAACCGTATCGGACGAAGACCCGCTCAGTGAGCACATTCAAGAACCATCAAAACTCCTGGTTGTAGGAATTCCAGTTGATATTGAGGAGAATGAGGAGGCAATCGCCAGATATCCGCAGCTCAAGCAGTTGTTCCTGAATCTCCGTCCAGGCGCAGACAGATCGCAAATACAAGAAGTTGATTCGCTCGATCCAGAGATTTTCACGCAAGCCTGCGAGCAATTTCATTCTTTCTATCACTACCGGGGCTCTCTTACTACCGGCGCTGATGAGAAGAAGCCTTTTGAAGAAATCGTCTCATGGTTCGTGCTTCAAAATCCCATAAAGACCGACGGTAAGGATCCTGGACAAAACCCTTATGGCTTCTTGAAAACGATTTGTGAGACAAGCTCTGTGAGTTTT
>DTSE01000139.1 GCA_012965515.1 Candidatus Melainabacteria bacterium
GAACCGTCGGTCTGCCAGTGCCGGGTACGCTAATTCGCATAATTAGCGTTGATACTTCAGAAAATCTTCCAGCCGGAAGCCCGGGAATGATTCTTGTTAAAGGCCCGCAAGTAATGCTCGGCTATCTTAATCAAGGAGCCGAAACTGCTCATGCGATTAAAGATGGATGGTTCAATACTGGTGACATTGGCTTTCTAGACGATGAAGGCTTTCTTACTGTCACGGGCCGTTTAAGCCAATTTTCCAAAATTGCAGGCGAAATGGTTTCTCACATTGCAGTAGCTGACGAAATACAGCGGGTGATCGGGCAATCCACTGGAGACGTTTTTGTCACTTCCATACCTGATGATTCCAGAGGCGAAAAGCTCGTAGTCATTTATTGCAATCTGACTAAAACTCCGCAGGAGATTGTCGGTGAGCTGAAGAAGAGCAGTATGCCTCGGCTGTGGATACCGAGTTGGAGAGATTTCATTGAAGTGTCAGCGCTGCCAGTCATGCCGAATGGAAAGCTGAATCTTCGCAAGCTGAAGGAAATTGCATTGCAGAGAGCGACTGCGATTAATAGTCGATAAGGGTCTTGCCTAATACTGCATCACCCTTTTACAGATCAAAATCATACTATGGAGTTCGTCCTTCTAAAATGCGCAAATCCAAAAAACAAAAGAATTCACTTCTAACACATCTAGGTATCTCGATGCGCAACAGGCGAGTGGATTTGAATCTGACTCAAGCCGAGTTAGCAGACTCGGCGAAATTGCATCGCACATACGTTACCGATATTGAGGCAGGCCATCGTAATTTGTCGATGCTGACCTATGGCAGATTGACAGAGGCTCTCTCCTGTGCGCTTTCACTACCCATTTTAGATGCAGAAAGAAGCATGAACCGTGAAGCCATGCCGTCTGTTTACGGTATCAAAGGTGCGCCAGTGATTTGGCAGCATAGGCTGAGAGTGTTCTTGATGATGCCTCCTATTGATTTTCATGCTCTGCCAAAGCTCCTTCGACGCTTCCGGTACGCGGAAATGCATACATAAGCAAGGCTTCCTGTGGGGTGAGAGGACGCCTGGATAATCTTCTCTCCGATAGTGGCGACAGGCCCACCCCTATATTGTCGTTTCAATGGTCAGTTGCGGCATCAGCCTTTGTGCTGATGCAATATGGTTGAACCGCTGTCTTGGGGGCGAATCGGCGGCTCCATTCATCCTAAAGATGCTTGAACACCGATCTTAGTGATCATACGTCGCGCCACGATCAGCGGGACAATTGAATAGTTGTGAACCTGCTGCAACAGATGACAGGTCTGGCCAATCCATAGTTGCAGCAAACCCAATGAGGTGAATCATGCAGTCAACAGTACACAGGGTGAAACCGAGCGATGTATTTAGTAGGATCTCTTCTGGGGAAAAAGTACTTCTCGTTGACGTTCGCGAAGGCCGCGAGTATGAATCGATCAGAATTGCGGGCTCCCGCTCTCTACCACTTTCTCAAATCTCCACGAAAAACTTTTCTCTTGCAACAGACGAAGATATTTATCTGCTCTGCCGCAGCGGGCAGCGAGCCGCGAGTGCTGCAAGTAGACTGGCAGAACTCGGAATAGAAAGGACGTTTGTAATTGATGGTGGATTGAACGCGTGGGTTCAGTGTGGACTGCCCACAGAAAAAGGTCCTAACCAGGTCTGGTCGATGGACAGGCAAGTTCGCTTTACTGCGGGGCTGCTAATTTTGGATGGCATCGCTTTATCAACAATCAACGCCAATTGGCTTTTTCTTGCGGCCATGGTCGCTCTGGGCATGGTAATTTCTGCCATCTCCGACACCTGTGCTATGGCGACTGTATTGCAACTATTCCCATGGAATCGGTCGAGCTGCAAATAGCGGCAACTAATTTTCGTTTGCTGCCCTCGTATTAATGAATGATTGTGAACGGCAAACTCCGCCACCTGTGCCGACTTATGAAATTCCGTCACGGCAGCACCGCATATCTGCTTAAATTGGGATCCGAGGGGGATGAACTTGAGGCTAACTGCATGAACGATACTGAAAAACTAAGCCGATGGCAGACAAGAATGGCTGTTGGCCGCATGGCATACGACGCAGGCTATTTTACACAAGCAGTCAGGCACTTTCGGCTGGCCTTGGAATTGCAAGAATCTGGTGAACTTGCAAGCGCGCTCAAGGCACGCAGCTTGACTGGTCTAGCAAAATCATTGGCAGCAATAGGAAAATATGCCGAAGCAGAACCACTGATTCTTGAAGCTTTGAATATTGACAAGGGCAGCATCGACTCGATTGCAGAGCGCGCTGAGGACTATCATCAGTTGAGTTTGCTCTGCTGGAGAAGTGGTCGGAATGCGGAGTCACTGGACTTTGCTCAAAAGGCCTTCGAACTGGCAAAGAAAGCCGGACGCGATACTTCCGACGAACTTACGGCAAAGTTGCTCAAGCATCTAGCTGTGCTCGCTGAGCAATCCGGCAATATTTCAGAAACTGAGCGCTATTTGGACCAGGCGATTGAATTCATCACTTGTAGTTCGCAGCTTGGCAAAAATAGCATGATTTATGGCGATGTCCTCTTAGTCAAGGTTTTTTTCCTGGCGGAGCAGCGGCGTTATGAGGAAGCCGCCGAACTGTATCCGCAGGCAATGCAAATAGTGTCCATGACGAGAGGTCTTGAGCACCCCCGAGTAGAAGAAGCCATCAAGATTTTTGAGGATATGGAAAACTCTGCTGTAGGGATTAACGCAGAGCGAGCAAAAAAGATGGAGACGATGAGAGACGTTAGCCATCACGGTATTATCTGATGTCGACCTTTGTGTGTCTTTTCAGCATCAGGACGCAATCATACTTTCGATACGTGATATCAGCCTCTATGTAGATGTGAGCCTCCCCTCAACCAAGCGAAGATATGTGCGGTTGCGTGCTTTGTCCGCAGATGCGCTTACTTTTACGTCGTTTGGAGATGCAGAATGAACAAATCAGAAACACAGCATAAAATGCCGGTGTCCGCGGAAGAGTGTTTGGCTGCAGTAGGGGCAAAGATTGACAGACTAATCGAAGCCGCTGGAAAAGCGAAGCAAACACTTCTTTCAAAAGAGCATATGGCATTGACACACGGTGAGCTGGCCGTGAAGGAAATGCACGACGGGTTAGAAAAGGCCTGGTTGGAACTATCACTAGCGTGGAAGGACCACGAAGAGCAAAATCCCTTGAAAATCAAACAGATGCAGAACGTTCTCGAGAAGGACGCAGAGGAAGATCTTCCGGGAACATGCTAGGAGACCCTTGCAAATAGGCAGCTCGAAGAAACAAATCTCGATGCTTTACCAAAATGGCTTGTGGAGGATTCTAGAATGACTATTAACGTGGACCGAGCTCCTGACCTTGGCTTTCAGACAAGATCCGAACGTCTGGACAAGTTGTTCGAGGAGACGGCAATGTCTTTGACAAACTTGATTGTGGACACCCATACGGTCTTGCGCAAAGAGACGAAGAAGATTGACCTGGTGGGCACGTCTAATAACGAGCTTTTACATGCCTGGCTTGCTGAAATAACTTTCTTACTTGATTACGAGCATTTTCTGCCCGGGGAGTTTGTCGTCGAAATATTTCACGATGAGGCCGGTGAACTTCGTTTAAGAGCGACGGTCTGTGGTGAACGGATTGACAGCAAACGGCATGTGCTGCGTAATCGAATCAAAACCGTATTGGTTAAGGACGAAACACTTATCGAGTGCGAAGACGGCACATGGGTCGCAAATGTAGTTGTGATTTTTTATTCGTGAGATAACTGCAGAGCAAACCAAGGAATTTTTTTGCAAAATAAGACGTCATACTAATTAAAGATCCTAGCCATCACATAAATGATTCCGTGGGAAAGTACTGTAGACTCCATCCTCACGAATCAAGGAAATTGCTTGGGATGCGATTTGCTCAGCTGCGTTTGGTTTGGCCAGCCTCAACGCATTCAAGCTCATTGTTTGCAAACGTTGGGAATTGCCAAAAAGCTGTTCAATTTTGTACGCCAAAACAGGCAAATTGTTGCATCTGATAGCAACGCCCTCCTCAAGCAAATGGTCGGCATTTCTTTCCTCTTGTCCCGGCACCGGAGAAACAATCACGAATACTAAACCCTTTGCCAATGCTTCAGAGGACGTGAGACCA
>DTSE01000140.1 GCA_012965515.1 Candidatus Melainabacteria bacterium
ACTCTGATTCAGACTCAGACTCAGACTCAGACTCAGACTCAGACTCGGAATTAGATTCGGATTCAGATCTGTCAGTCAAATCCGGCACACCATGACGAGCCCCTTTTTATCATTATTCACCAGACTTACGAACTCTGGTTCAAACTCATTCTGCACGAAATAGATGAAACGATGAGACAGCTGGCCGCAGGTAATGCGCCTAGAGCAACATGGTTTATGCGACGTGTTTCGACGATTTTCAGAGAGGTTCTTGTTAATCAAATCCATATTTTGGAAACGATGATGCCGGTCGATTTTCTTGGCTTTAGATCGAAATTGAATCCAGCATCAGGATTCCAATCATCACAATTTAGAGAAATCGAATTCGCTGCCGGCATGAAGGAACCTCGGCTATTGCAGTTCTTCATAAACGAACCTGAATCTCTTGCCCAATTGCAAAAGCGACTCGACTCTCCGACCCTTGCAGATGCATTTTGGAAATTATTGATCGATCGCGGATTCGATGTTCCACACGTGATTGAAGAGGATGATTCCGAAGCATGCCAGAAGGCCCATGCACAGCGCGTTAAGGAATTGCGTAAGGTTTATCAGGAACCGGAAAAATATTACGACATCTACGAATTGGCTGAAACGCTCGTGGATTTGGATGAGAACATTGCCCTCTGGCGCATGCACCATGTCACCGTCGTCGAACGCATTATCGGCTTCAAACAGGGCACTGGCGGTAGCGAAGGCGTTGGTTATCTGCGTTCTACACTGACGAAGCGTTGTTTCCCAGACCTTTGGAACGTGCGCACAATGATAGAACTCCCTTGAGAATAGTTCTATTTTGAACTTTAGGTTGCCCTGGTTTTTCCTGTAAGTTTCCAACCAAGTTTTCCGCCGACATACATAGAATGTCGCCGCTACTTAAGGATTAGGAAAAGGATTAGGAAAAACCGCGTAAAAGGAACATCCGCCGGTTGCGGCCTCGTCACAACCGACAGTGCCATCATGAGTCTCGGCGATCATTCGGCAGATTGCTAAACCAAGACCATAACCCTTGCCTTTTGTTTTCGAATCCGGAGTCTGAAAAAATCGTTCGAACACTTTGCTGCGCATTTCTCTGCTCAAACCAGGCCCGCTGTCGATGACGTCAAAGCGTACCCCGCGAGGTGTCTGTGATGTGTCGATGCGGACGGTCGAGTCCTCTGGCGAATGACTGATAGCATTACCTAGATAGTTCACCAGAACTTGAATGACTCGATCTCGATCGGCATTCACTTGCACATCAGCGCAATCGTTGGCAAGAGCGACTTTGCGAGCCTGGGCGAGAGCCGTAAGAGATGCGATTGCTTCTTGAGCTGCAGAACGAGCCGAGAAATGCGATTTAACGAGCTCGATTTTGCCTTGCTCCAGATTCTCGATCGTCAGCAGAGCATCGACAAGCGAAAGTACCCTGTCGACGTTTGCAGTAGCAAAGCTAAAGTGACGTTTCCTCAGATCGTCGAAGCAAGCGGCTTCTGCCAGCGATACTTTTTGAAGAAGCTCTTTAGCTTCCAGTAGAGGATTACGCAAGTCTCCAGCCACGACTTCCATCATTACTTTGCGCTGCTGCCATGTAGATTCCAGAATTTCGGCAACATCATGCAGTACAAAATCCAGATACCAGATTTCATCGCATCCTTTTACACTCTCTTTCAATGGCTTTCTTTGCGGTAGAAGTTCGGCGTTTGTAGCAAGCACTTTCAAGCGCCGTGTAATGTCGTTATCAAATGCAAGAAGAAGAAACAACGCCAAAAGCAGACTGCCGGTTATACCAGCTTGCAAGCAAGTTTCTTTCTCCCTTTTGATTGTCTCCTCGCTTCTTCTGATTTCCGCTATTTTCTCAACTTGTCGATCGGTAAGCTGTTGGATTTTCTCCATCTTCTTGATGCTATAGATAACAATCGCCCTTCCAGGAGCAGCAAATGCCGGTGTCGGGAGAACACCATAAGAAACACCCACCGGTATTTCCTTAGCCAATCGCTCGTTTTGCTTGCGATCAAGTTCCAGTAATTCATTCACATCTGCAATTGTTTGCTGATCATTTCCCACTTGTTCAAGCAACTTCTGAGCCGTCTGGGGAAGTAGTTTCGTAACTGGTTCTTGCAGTTCCTTATTCTCGGAATCTCCGTACCACTGATAGTTTCCAACCACCGCCATATGAGCCACCATCGAGATCATCAAGCGATTTATCGTCACCGCTATCTCTGACTCCTTCAATTCGATATCAAGGAAATGCGCCTCTTTCTGAGTCAGTTGACTGAGACTGAAAATCATCAGAGTCGAAAAGGCCAGGGGCAGAAGGAATAGCAGCAAACCTTTCTTGAAAATCCCAGGGCGAAACCGTTTAGCTGCAGCACTACCAATGCCGGAACTGCCGCGATACTCAATTCTGATAAGCCGAGAGAGTTCATTTATATTCCTGTCTTCTGCCTTTATGGAGAGATTCGCATCTGCTACAGCCAGCTCCGGTGAGTTGGCGCACAAGCGTTCAATCGAAAGTAAGGAGTTGGCTTTCGCGACTAGATGTTCGATGCTTTTTCCAGCTGCGGAAATTGTCTCGGTAGTAGAGCTGGAAACCTCGCTTGCAGGTGCACCTTGCAAGATTGACAATGACAAATTCACTGCTGTCAGCGGCGAGCACATATCGTGTGCCACCATCTCTAGCAGGTTCTTACGAAACTGCGCTGATTGTTCCAATCTTTCGTGAGCTTGGTGGAGCACCGAGTCGAGATAAGAAATTTCGTCTGCTCCTGAAATGGGTTCGTTGAGCTTCTCTCTCAATGGCAGCCTGGTTGCGTTTTCCACTACAACTTTCAAACGATTGATAATCTGCCGGCTGAAGCTGCCAACTAAATAGATCGACAGAAGGAACAGAGTGAGCAGTGCAATATTCAGGACCTGATTGATAAAAGCCAGTTCGCTCTTGGCCTGTTCGATTGCTTGTGCAAGCCGAGACTGTTCTTCGAATTCAATTTTTTGAAATTTGGTGTGCAGCTGGAAGAGGCTGATGAAATACTGCCTCATACTCTTCATACTTGTCACTACGTCGCGGATCTCATTGGTTGAACCGACGGGACGCAGCTGGGACCATGTGCCTACGGCGTTGTAAGTCTGACTTATCAGTTTGGAGACGTAATGGTTCTTCTCTGAACTCTCGATGGTCTTGGAAAAACCTTCCAGTTTTTGAATTTCCTCAAGCGCTGCGTTGCGATGTTTTTCCCATCCCTGAGCAGCTTTGTCGGAATTCATCAGCAAATAGATGAGAAGGTATCCTGATGCCAGTGCTGTCGAAGAAGCTGCCCGATTGATGCGGGTAGAGAATTCCAGATTTTTTCTTTCAGACTCAATTCGCTCTTGGGTTGCTTTGCCAAAGTAAGAGATGTATTGAAAGAGAAAAAATACCGGCAAGAGCATGCAAAACACGCGCAGCAAACTCTTTGTGATGATACGATTTCTGATTTTGACGGCTGGCTGTCTCTTACTGTCAGTCATTGGTAGCCATCAAATGCAGTATCAGCCCCGTGTCCCTGTCGTGTCTGTTTCGTAAATATAACCAGACCCTTGAACAGTCTTGATTAGGCAGGTTTCGCCTTGGGGTGTGATTTTCTTGCGCAGGTGAAACATGATTGTTCTGACTGATTCTTCTGCACTTTCGCTGTCAGAAGGCCAGACCGAAGCTAATAGGGCTTTAGAGCTGAAAAACTTATTCGGATTGCGAATGAAAAACTCGAGCAAAGCAAACTCTTTGGGCGTTAGACTAATTTTCTTGTCTCCGATACCAACATAGTGACTGTCTAATTCGACGGTCAAATAGCCGGCTGTGACGGTATTGGTCAAGAGTCCTTTCGGGCGGCGCATCAAGCTGCGAATCCGAGCCGAAAGCTCACGCACTTGAAAGGGCTTCTGTAGATAATCATCAGCACCTGCGTCAAGACCGGTTTCAACGTTTTCAATCTTTGATTGAGCAGTCAGAAACAATATTGGCAATTCGCTGCCTTCTGCACGAAGACGTCGGCAGACCTCGAGCCCATCGATGCCGGGCAGATTCCAGTCAAGAATGACAAGGTCATAGGAGAAATTTGATAAGAGCTGCAGTCCATCTTCGCCACTCTCTGCGTGATCGATGGTGTGCTTTTCCATTGCCAGCCAGTCGATAACGCCCTCAGCCAGCTTTTTGTCGTCTTCAATTATGAGGATTTTGGCCATGAGATTTCTTGGAGCGGAAGCGCTCTAATATTACCAAGCTGAGGAAAAGAGCAAGCAGCATCCCGGAATTCAAGGTGCCGCGAAGTGTCAATTGACGGTTCTGTGTTCCGGGGACTTGATTCGCGCCTCTTGTTCGAACGCTTCTGCTTCTCGCCCTGTTTCTCTAAGCAATTTGGCATAGTCCTTAACCAGCTGCATGAGCACGGTGCTGTTTCGTCTAGGCTGCTCGTCGTAAATCTCCAGCGCCTCTTTGAAGTTTGCTTCTGCGTCCGGATACTGTTTTTTCAAATAATAGACTTTGCCCAGGTGGTGGAGACTGGTGGCAAGCGGACCAGCGTATCCCAAACCTCTAGCCTGAGAGAGAGCGGTCTTAAAGCTTGACTCAGCCTGGTCCAGATTGCCTGATTCCAAAGCTCTCTGCCCTGATTCGTGGGTCTGCGCCCATTGTTCTCGGGCGGACAGATTGTTTTGTGCAAGCGATGGCAGTGCCAATAAGAGGCACAGGGCGGCAAAAATGCAGGTTTTCCTACCGTTCACGACTACTCCGGCGTCATTGCAAGCGCAGATAACTATCCTGTATTTACCCTCAGGGGCGTCTATCCCCAGCAATGCCTAAACTCATCAAAACCAACGGCTTAATCTGCTAATTCGACGATTCTGCCAGAATAGTGTCGATTATCACCTTTGGACAAACCATGAACAGCACAGCCGAGAAGAAAGACTCTTCAAGTTTGAACCTAGATCGCATCGACCACATAGCTGTTGCAGTCGACGATGTGGCGAAGGCGGTTGATTGGTACCGTGAAACTTTTAAGTGCGAAATCGAGTACCAGGACAAGACATGGGCGTTTTTGCGATTCGAAAACATCAAGCTGGCGCTGGTTGTCCCCAATCAGCACCCTCCTCACATCGCCTTTTTGCACGAAAATGCCGAACAGTTTGGAAGCCTGAAAACCCACAGGGACGGCAGCCGCTCCGTCTACATCGCTGACTCTGCTGGAAATTCGGTGGAAATCGTTGCCAAGGACTCTGTTAAAGACTGACAGGTCGGTTTTGCGGAATTTCCAAGTGACGGCAGACAAGAATTAAATTGTCACTTATATGTATAAAGAAGCTTTGCTATTATTGCCAGAGCTTAAAAGTTAAGTCGAAAGACCACCTGACAGGTAAGGGCAAACGTGGCAGAGGGCGCAAAAAAAGCACAGAAAAAACGGTGTCCAAAGTGTCACCGTGAATTTCCGCTTCAATCGGTGATATGCGACGCCGATTCGACATTGCTCATGCTTGTTCAGGAAGACACTCTTCTCAATGCTGTGCTTGCTGAAAAGTATCGCGTCCTGCATGAAGTGGGTCGCGGTGGAATGAGCGTTGTATACAAAGGCGTTCAGGAATTCGTCGATCGCGAAGTGGCGATCAAGATTTTGCAATCGCAATTGGTTTCAGATCCGACGTCTGTAAAACGCTTTCAACAAGAAGCGCAAGCCGCCAGTCTGTTGAAACACGAAAACATCATCAAGATGTATGACTTCGGCATTCATGACGGAAGACCATATTTGGTAATGGACTTCCTTGTCGGTGAGAGCCTTTCCGACATTATTCGCAGAGACAACCAGGTTGAGTGCGAGCGCGCGATCCGGATCTTCATTCAAGCTACTGACGCTCTTGCACATGCTCACCGTCATGGCGTTATTCACCGCGATTTGAAGTCGAGCAACATTATGCTTGTCGACGAAGACGGCAAAGCAGATGTCGCAAAAGTGGTGGATTTCGGTATTGCCAAATTGCTTCCGAATTCCGGCCGTCAATCACAGAACTTGACTCAAACAGGTGAAATTTTCGGCAGTCCGATTTATATGAGTCCTGAGCAGTGCATGGGGCACATTCTCGATGCGCGCTCCGATATCTATTCCATGGGCACGATGGTTTACGAGTCTCTCACCGGCTATCCTGCTTTGATGGGCAAAACCATTGTAGAAACGATGGAAATGCAAGTGCGCGAAACACCAAAGCCCTTTGCAGAAATTCGGCCCGATCTTCAATTGCCGAAAGAAGTTGAGACGATTGTTTTTAGAGCGCTGGAAAAGAAGCCTGACAATCGCTATCAGTCGATGGAAGAGTTTCGTGATGCGCTTGTTCATGTCGGCAAGATTCTCGCAAATAAAAAGCCTGCGGCCCCGCGCTCTACAGTGACTAACATTCCGCCGGCAGAAAGAGGTGGGCAGGATTTGTCGAAGGCACGTATCAATGCCGGTGCGGATTCTATGCGATTGAAAGACGCACCCAGCTCTGTTCACACCAAAAGTTTGCAGGGACAAACAGGAACTCAGATCAAGGACAAGACCGGCAGCGTGCCGATTGTAGACCGAGCAAACTTACCGGCCAAGCCGTTCTACGAAAGCCCGAAGATGATCATCATTTTGGTATTGGTGCTCATTCTAGTTACCGCGGGGGGCTTCGTGGCAATGCAAATGACCGGAACCCGTTTCTAATCAGTACAAGCAAAAGCGGCAGTGCAACTCACTCTCGTGAGGGAGGTTTGTTCACACTCTTAACAATTTTTGTGTCCAAATGTTGGCACTACCGGCAATTGGGCATAATGGAAATAACGAAAAAACTGAATAAGTTTCGGCGCGAGGCTCTCCAAGAACAGCTTCGTTAAAGGATCATATGCAACTCAGCGTGGGCAACGTGAGAGGTTTCCACATTGCCATGCTAAATAATTTCCAGTTTGGCGGTTTTACCGGTACCAAAAAAGTTGCAACTTCTTTGACACGCAAGTGTGCGTGCGGGAGGTAACCGATGTTGTTGAACTCTATTAACTACGCATTCAAAGACGCTTTCTACAGCTTGGAAAAGCTTTTTTCCGGCCAGAAGACGTCATCAATCCAATCGTCGGAACGTGAACGGCTCCATGCCATCAACCAAAAAGGCATGGAAGCATCGCTGGCTTCCGGTGAATTCTTGTCGAGAGCACGACGCGGAGAGACTTTGCATCACGACAAAGAAACTGAAGATATATGCAGGGATTTTGTTCGAGCCAAAGCAGTCTTTCCTGCTGATGAACGTCTCAGCGTGATGCCGGCAGAATCTTCGGTCGCTGAAGTTATGACAAAATCCATCACCGAAGAGATTCCGGTCTTCGGTCTCAAAGCAAGTTTGCATGCGACAACAGACCACGCCTCATTCGACGCCTGGAAGTCCGTTCACCATTTGGATTCCGAGGAAGAATCAGAAGGAGAAATTCAGACTGCCGCAAATGATGTGACTACAAATCAGTTGAAAGCGGTTGGGAAAGCATGGAGAGAATTGTCTGTGCGTACCGCGTTACGGCTCATCGACCATCCCCATACCCCCGGATTTGTTCTTGCAGAACTGGCTCAGCATCCTGCAGCGGAAGTTAGAGCCCAAGTACCCGACAATCCGAATACTCCTAAAGAAGCAATTCTCAAACTACTGACTGACGAAAGCATTGATGTTCGCCTCTCGTTGGCCGAGTGCTATCACCTCGGAATCTCCATTTTGGAGATA
This sequence comes from Candidatus Melainabacteria bacterium, assembly GCA_012965515.1. GTDB lineage: Bacteria > Cyanobacteriota > Vampirovibrionia > Obscuribacterales > Obscuribacteraceae > QKMZ01. The sequence continues at coordinate 7,762 of DTSE01000140.1, forward strand.
CTTGTCGACGATGAGAACCCCTATGTTTGCGATCGAGCTGAATCTACTCTGCAACGACTGCGCGCAAGCACGAGTCCCTCGGTCATTCGCGGACTTTTCGGTTTGACGGGCGTCACTGCTTACGACGAGGAAAATGTAACTCAAATCCGTGCTCGCGCCTGATAATTTTTGCGCAACGGGTACCATGTCGTCGAGTATGGGCATGTGATCTATATTCGTAAATGGGGTTTTTGTGAATGTTCTTTAGCTGATTGTAGAGGCTCGAGGGGTGCCTCTATATGATGCCTGTGCCGTTCCAGGAGCATTCGCGGATGATAACCCCATCAAGGCCTTTTGATACCTTAACCGAACTCGTTCCGGTTCCATGGACCGAACCACCATGTCTTAATCCAGTTACGGATGACGGCACTGCGAAGGTCAGTCAGGTATTCATCATCCTCGCCTACTGGTGCTCGTTTCTAACAATGGGCATCGGCATTCTGGCATTAACAGGCTGGTTTTTGAATCAGCCCTACTTGCAGAATCCTATTTCGGGAGACTACCCAGTTTCCAATACTGGTTCTCTGGCTTTGCTTTTCCTGGGCGCATCTCTTTTGTATTCAATAAGGGGAATTTCCGACAAGAAATCGGCAACCGCATCTCAGATTACTTCTCTGGTGCCAATTCTCATTGGGCTATTTGCGCTTGGTTCTTATAGTGGATTTTTCACTGTCGATCTTGATCAAGTACTGTTCCACTCCCAGATCGATCCATCTTCCGGCACAAATTCAGTTCTCCTGGCCCCGAACAATGCGATATGCATTCTGGCGGCAGGGCTATCGATACTCTTCATGAACGCACCTGCGTTTGGACGGATTCGCATTTTTCAGCATCTTGCCTTTATACCGTTGTTGTTCTCGATATCAGCCTTGATCGGCTACACATATAAGCTGCAATATTTCTCTGCGCCCGACAGCTTCAATTACATGATCTTGCCGACGGCGATTGCTTTCCTAGTACTCAGTTTGGGTATCCTTTCATCGCGTCCCAGAGAAGGTTTGATGGTCGTAATCAGCAACGGCGACGCCGGCGGCATGATGGCAAGAACCCTGTTACCGACTGCAATTGGACTGCCGATACTTTTTGGATGGTTGCGAGTCGTCGGAGAAAGTTCTGGTCTGGTCAATGCAGAAGCAGCCAGTATATTGCTCGTAATTTCAATGATTACGGTGTTTTTCTGGGTTGTCTGGCGCACCTGCCGCCAGCTCGGAAGACTTGATATGGCGCGCAGACTTGCCGGCGCTGCATTACACGAAAGCGCAGATCGAACGCGCTCGATTCTCGACAAAGCTTATGACGCATTCGTCGCTATCGACAAGAACGGGCGCATTCTTGACTGGAACCCCCAAGCAGAGAAAACTTTTGGCTGGTCGCGGGCTGAGGTGGTGGGCAAAACACTTGAAGAAACAATCATTCCGGCTCAACATGCAAACGCTCATAAAGAAGGTCTGGCTCGCCTATCGTCAACCGGCCAAAGCGCGTTTTTCAATAAGCGAGTGGAAATGATCGCGCTTCATAAAGAAGGGCATGAGTTTCCTCTCGAATTAGCGATCTTTCCAGTGGGCAGTGCAGAGACCGGTACTGTCTGTGCCTTCATGCACGACATATCGGACAGGAAGGCTCACGAAGAAGAGGTGAACTGCCTGAATAAGGCTTTGCTGGAACAAATTACTGAAGCCGGCTCCAAGAATGACAGTTTGAAACTTTTGACAGACGAACTGCGAACAGCCTGCGAAAGAGCAATTGAATCTTCAAAAACGAAATCTGATTTCATCGCCAGCTTGAGCCATGAAATTCGCACGCCCTTGAGCAGTGTCATCGGCATGGCTGAACTGATTCTGGACGGGCACCTGGAGGAAGACCAGAGAAAGCTTGCCAATACTCTACACAGCTCTGCATACAATCTTCTGGGGATCGTCAACGATATTTTGGACCTTTCCAAAATCGAGGCTAAAAAACTCGAACTGACCTCAGAGAGTTTTGACATGCGGACACTGGTTGAAGATGTTGCTGAAATGCTGGGCACAACAGCTCGCAGCAAGGGGCTTTCTCTTTCCACATTCGTCGATCCGTCCTTGCCTTTGATTCTGAAGGGTGACCCTAAGCGGCTCCGGCAGATTCTCGTTAATCTCTGTGGAAACGCTCTCAAATTCACGGAGTCCGGCGGTGTTCATATTCGAGTGGAAAAGCTTTCTCTCGCCGATCACTGCGTCACCTTCAGCGCCTCAGTAATCGACACCGGGTGCGGCCTGCCCAACGACACAAAACGAGGATTGTTTTTGCCTTTCAGTCAGGTGCGAAGCAGTAAGAGTCTGCAAACTGCAGGAACGGGCCTGGGGCTAGCCATCAGTAAGAGTCTTGTCGAACTTATGGGTGGAGAAATCGGAGTAGACAGCCGTGAAGGAGAAGGCTCCACTTTCTGGTTCAAAGCTACATTGAGAACCGACGGCATCGATTATCTTGGTGCTCAACATGGTGCACCGCAGCATGCCGAGCCCGAGCAAACACGATTGATCATTGTGTCCAACGATCGCTTTACCTCAGAAGCGTTAACGATGTATTCGTATGCGCGTGGTATCGAAAACAAGGCCGCCAGTTCAATTGAAGAAACAGAGTCGATCATCAATCAAATGGCGAAGCAAAGCCATCGCCCCATCAGGCTTTTCGTGGACATGTCCAATCGCGAAATCGATCCGTGTTCGAAAATTGAAGAGATCAGTGCATCTGAATTCGCAGACAGGGTTCGCTGGGTGGCGCTCACGCATATAGATTCAAAAGAGTATCATCGCAAATTGAAAGAAGCCGGCTTTGCCAAAGTTCTGGTTAAGCCATTCCGTTTTGCAGACTTCCTGCATTCGGTTTCCAATGATTTCGATCAGCAGGTCGAAACGCGTGAAGATCTCCCTGCCCTGGACGAAGCCAACGCAACGATCATGCGTTTATCCGCTAAAACAGTACTTCTTGTTGAGGATAATCCGGCCTTGCGCGAACTGGCAACAAGGCAGCTCAAACGCCTTGGCGTCGAAGTCGCCACAGCATCAGACGGCATGGAGGCAGTAAGTAGCGCAGCCGGATGCAATTTCGATCTAATCCTTATGGACTGCCAAATGCCTGTAATGGACGGGTTCGAAGCAACTCGCCAGATTAGGCGAATTGAAGAAAAAGGGCACCGTCATACGCCAATCGTTGCACTAACGGCCTCAGTTTTGCCTCTCGACAGAGAGAAATGTTTCGCTGCAGGTATGGACGAGTTTCTCACCAAGCCGGTCTCACTGGATGACATACGCTCGTTGATCAAGCGCTGGATGAGCGAACAACCGGCGATGAAGCGAGAATCCGTATCGATCAGCAATGAAGAAGTTGCTTTCTCCGACCTCATTCACAGTGCTCGATTTCAAGTCAGCGAAATGGATCGCTTGACTGCAGTTCCCAGAGAAGTCACTCGGGAAGACTTGCAGGATGACTTTGCACCTATACCCGTGGACATGCAGTGGCTGTACGAGCAGTACGGACCCGAAGCGATTAGTGAGATTTTTCAGACCTTTAAAGATGAAGCCGAGTCGCTGATGAATTTGCTGAAGCGAGCGGCACTGGCACATGACTTTGTCGAGAGCGCCAGAGTGGCGCACCAACTGGCTGGCATCGCATCAGTCATTGGCGCCAAGCAAATGCATGCGCAAAGTTTGAATTTGGAACATGCGTCCAAAGAAAAGGATACATATAGAGCCAACGTTTCTCTGGATGAGCTTCAAAGAGCGTACGAAGACGTCATGCAGTGGATTAAGACAAAGACCTAAAGAGATTTTTGCTTTAGTCCCACAACAGCATCTGCAAATCTATTGCACAAAACTTCTTCGCTGAATTTGCTGTTGACGCTGTCACGAATTTCTTTCAGCCGCTCTTTTGTCGGTGGATCGACTCTGATTTGAGTGAGCCGTGCCGCCAATTCTCCATCCTTGGTCAAATCGGAATTTCCGACAAAATCTCCAAGTATGTAGTTGGTGCCTGCGTTAGGGTGACAGGCAATCGGTTTTTCTGCCAATGCAGCTTCAATAGTGGCGGCACCAAAAACCTCATCGATACTGGCGATAACGTAAGCATCAGAAGCGTAAAGTGCACGGTGCACACCTTCGGCTGGCAAGGTCAACCACTGGATTCTATCTCCCAGCACTCGCTTCCCAAGTTCCTTTAAATAGGCTGTGTCCGGCTCCGGATGACCGCACATAATCAGTTTTACACGCGGGTCGTCAATTCGAGCGACTTCGTTGATGATGTAGTCGATTCTCTTGTGATGGCAATTCCAAGCGGAAACGGCAATTACAGCAAAATCATCAGGTTCGATACCAAACTCTTTGCGCACTTCATCTCTCGGCTTATCAGGCTGAACGTAGCGGGCAAAGTGAGGAAGTACTTGCATCTTGTCCTTAGGAATTCCAAAGGACAGAGCTGCTTCATAAGAAGATGGCTGAAGGTGTTGAACGTAATCGAACAGCTTCACAGTATTGGGCTTAAAGCCACCACCATTTGCTATCACTACTTTGAATTTCAGTCTGAGGAGATCTCTAAAAAAGATGAGCACATATCCAAATGGTGCTTCTTTTGTCCATACCACATCGGGCTGGTAATTGAAGATATGAGGCAGCAACCCGATTGCGAAGGTAACCATTTCGGAACCGTAAGCGAATTCCCATACTCGGCGTTTATTGAATAAGGAGGCGATAAACAGGGGCCAGCGCAGCAAAAAATCGCGAGGCAGGTTCGCAACCCAGGTGCTGTCTGGGAAATTTCCACCGGCGAATAGACGAATGTCTAATCTGGGGTCGTTCTTCAGCGCCGAGTACCACCGCGCTGTGGATACTTCAAAGCCTCTGTTGACATTCCCGAGTCCACAGCTGACCATAGCCAATTTGACCGGCGCCATTGAACCAGCATGCGCACAAGCCTGATTGGCGGGCGCCGTCTTGAATCTTTCGGAAAATGTATTTGAAGAATCCATTACTACAGGGACAGTTCGTAGTGAACCATGGCTGTTGTGTGCGGAGGAGAACCCAGAATCACTTTGCAACTTTGAACTCCCTCATGCAAATCTTATCAGCTTCTGAAACCCTAAAAGGGCGACAGATATTGAATTTCGAAGAAATCTAGCGAACAGTTAAATGAGACAGCCACGGTGCTGGGAAGTTCCACCCGTCCGGAACTATATAGGATTTCCTATACTCAAAATCGCTAAAGACATTTAGAGAATTCACAAGCCTGACCCTGCGGCGTAAGATGCAAGTATAGAGCGCAATGCGCACCGGCAAAACGAAGGTCTCAGAAGGCTTTCACCGAGTGCTGGCTCTGCTGCGTGCCGCGTTTAACTCAATATTCTCTTGAAGGGGTCTAACCATGTCCACTAACCCTTACTACACCTACATGCTTAATATCGCCGGCATCCGCGAAAAAGAACCTTTCTTTCAAAGAGCCTGGGGCAAAGTGAATATCCTGAGCCGCCAAAGAGACAGGCAGATTCACAAAGATTTGCGCGGTTCCAATATTGAGCTACAAAATTCGCACAGCAAGAGCGTTCTCAACTCTTTCAACAGCATGACCATCGAGCACGATCATGCCGCGCTACTTGAAGATCTTGCTAATGAAACACTTCAATTCATTGAGGAAGAGCAGAAACATGCGAAGCAAAAGGAAAAGGAAGACCTGCTCAAGAGCAATGCTATTCACGCCTATATCGGCAAAATTGTCGGAATGCTGAGTCCCTATGCCGGTCTTGTCAATACCGCTGTCGGTCATACCGAACTATATACGGTGCTGACCGGTCCGGAAATCATCGTCGAACAAATCAAACTTCCCGGCGCTCACGATTCATTCGAAATCAAGAAAGACTATCGTGCCCGCTTCTCGACTCGCACTTGGAGCCTGCTTTTTCGCGGCACAGAAGGACGCATCGACATATTCCTTCTGCCTGTAGACAAGGTCATGAGACTGACTAAAGTCGAGTCATTCTATAAGCCAGTTGCCAGAATTTTCGCAGAAGTTCAAGGTTCCAAAGTCCTATGGATTATGGACGGAGAAGAGAAATCCGCCGAGGAAAGAATGTCCTTTATCCTCAATCAGTTTCATCAGTTACTGGAGCGTACGAAAGCTCAAATGTTCAGAGACCGGGGGCGTGCCAATATGCTGAGCAGCGCGCTAATCGATTTGGCAATCTCAAAGGCTGTCTTCAGCGAAGAAGATGATTCGATGAATTTCGACTACAGAGAAGGACAGCCAGCACTCTTCGGACCCAACGAAACAGCCAATTCTTCCAGCGCTGTTGAGCCACAATTTGTCGAGGAGGAAATCCCCGAACAGCAAGTTATCGATCTCACCGACTTCAATCAAGCTACTCCCAATGTCGCTCAATATCTATTGTCCGAAAAGGACTTTGCGACAAGAACCCAGGACTGCATAGACAAATTCTGCGATTCGACTTACAAGGCTGAAAAGAAGGAACCAGTGGAGCGGAGTGCGAAAGTTGCAACGAAGTCTGTTGTGGCAGCAAAAGCCGA
>DTSE01000141.1 GCA_012965515.1 Candidatus Melainabacteria bacterium
GCTCACCAATGAGAGTTTCCACAAGCTTGTGGACTTAGAGCGGTATTACCTGCAGTATCGCAAGATTGGTAATGCCACACCAAAGTTCAGGCGAATCCGATACTACTTGCTGCAGGTAGCGTCTACGTCTTGCACCCTGGCGTCGAATATCATGCTTACCGATGTCGCGCGCAGAGGTTTGAAAGACAACAAGATTACAAACTTCGGTCGCGGCGATGGTGATGTCGATCCTCCAAACACCACACCACCGACGCCCGCCGTTGATAACACCAACGGTGAAGTTCGTCGCGCTCTTGTATTGGCGATGATTGGCACTGTTCTTGGACCGGGAAGTTCGCTGCTGGAGCTCTGTTCAAATGGATACACCGCGGTCAAGAATGTAAAACAGGGTAAGAATCCCGCAACTGCGGTGAAGAATGTTCAAGCACGAGTTGCGGAAATTGATGCGCTGTTGGCTGAGCGAAAAAAGATGCTCGATACCCACCCTGAATTGCGCGCGCTTCCAATCAACCAGGCTGAACATGCGGTTTTGCACTGTTTTCGCGACTGGTGTGTATCAGAGTTCGTGGAAGTTTATTCCGATGTCAAATCAGGACAGGCCGGCGCGAATGTTTACTATGCGCTGGATGTGACTAATGGCGGGTTGTCGCTGACTGGGCAAATTCTCGGATTGAAATCGACCTATCCGAACCACGATCGCCTGGCGGGACCCTCCGCTACCGTCTCTGTTGTTGGTGATTGCTTCAGCATGATCAGTGCACCTGCCAGTGCATACGCTGGAAAAAAAATGAAAGTTTATTGGCGAAAGAAAGCGCAGGGCACTTTCAAGGAACACCTGAAGTTTGGTGAAGTTGACGCAAAAGCTTCGATGGCGCAGTTGCGGCGAGTTGTAGATGACGCGGATCCCGCCATCGTTGCTGCTTCTTGCGATGTGGAATCTCGCATCGCCGGATATATGATGTGGTCGGCTCGGTATGACGACATTATTACTCGCGAGGAAATCGAGCTTTCTCACCGTGGTAAGGTTGCACACCAAGGGCAAAGAATGGGCCCGCTAATTGCAGGAAGCGGTTTGGCTCAGGATTTGATGGCAGACATAGCGTTCTATGGGTATCCCAATAATGAGCGCAGAGGAGCGAGCCTCGCATATGCTGGAGGTATTTCCGCGGCGAGTGGAAACGCGGCTGCGCTGGCATATACCAACTATAATTTCGTTAGTGAATATCTCTATAGGCGAAAACTTCGCAGGGAAGGGCTGCTACCGCAGCAACTTCTCGATGAGCGGTTGCGCTTGCTGGACCAAGTTGATTTGATGCTGCCAAAAGGAAAATAGACATGAACGCTTTGTGCACGGAAAGAGAGTTTGGGAAGATGCCTTCAGGTGAGAAGGTGTCCTTGTTTGAGTTGAGAAACTCACGAGGCATGGTAGCGCGAGTCACCAATTACGGTGCCATATTGACCGAGCTTCATGTGCCGGATAAAGGCGGAAAAGTTGAAAATGTAGTGCTTGGGTTTGGCGAATTCGCGCCGTATTTGGCAAAGCATCCTCATTTTGGTGGAACCATTGGGCGCTATGCAAATAGAATCGCTGGTGGGTCTTTTGAGCTTGATGGTGAAACTTACACGCTGGTGAAGAACAACGGTGAGAATTGTTTGCACGGTGGCATTAAGGGATTTGATAAACAGCTTTGGAAGGTAGTTGATTCTGGCAAGAGTGTGACTCTAAGTTACCTCAGCGCTGACATGGAAGAAGGTTTTCCTGGCAACCTCACTGTACATCTGACTTACGAACTTACCGATGACAATGCGTTGAAAATGGTTTATCGCGCCACTACGGATAAAGCCACACCGATCAATTTCACCAACCATACATATTTCAATCTGAAGGGCGCAGGTGCAGGCGACATTCTCGAGCACGAGCTGCAGTTAAATGCTGATGAATACACCCCATTCAATGACAAGCAAATTCCTACCGGAGCAATCGTTCCGGTTGAAGGAACTGCACTAGATTTTCGGCAGAGTCGTGTTGTTGGAACACGAATCAGCGAAGTTGATTTTGGCGGCTACGATCATAATTTTGTTTTGCGAGGTTCCAACGGAAAGGCAAAACAAGACAGCGGGGAATTGACTGTTGCTGCGGTTGTTTACGAACCTGTGTCAGGGCGCAGACTCACAGTTCATACGACAGAGCCGGGCATTCAAATTTACACCAGCAACAATTTGAAGGACATCACTGGGCTTGGTGGTGCCTATGGAAAGTACTATGCGATTTGCACAGAAACACAGCACTTCCCTGATTCGGTTCATCATCCGAATTTTCCAAACGTCATTTTGCGCCCTGGCGAAGAGTATCATCAGACCACAATTTTTGATTTTGCTTGAAAATTGTAGGGGCGATGCCATGCACCGCCCTGTCCGCGTAGTGGCGCATTGCATGCGCCTTTCGCGCGGGCGGCAAGAATGCCGCCCCTACAGAGAAAGGGCGCGTGCGACGCGCCACCACGATGTTTACGCTAAAACCTGCGCGGCTACTTTCTTGAATGCGGCGATGATGTCGTCGACATCCTTGTCGGAGAGTGTCGATGCGATTGCCAGCATTGCGCTGCGCTCGGCGAGCTCGTCGCACTTCGGCAGCGCTCCTTTCTCATATGAGATGGATTTGCCGAATTCATTTGCTGGGTGAGACCACGGGAATCCATCCGCGGAAATGGAGCGCTTCTTCACGAGGCTCGGATTGTTGTAATACCAGTGCATGCCCCAGTCCGACATCGGAATGCAGGTCAAGCTGCCTTCTGGTCCTTTGATACCTTCTGCTTGCAACGCTTTGGTGAATTCCAAGCACTTCTCTTTGGATGGATACATTGTGATGAGGAAAGGTCCGCTGTCGCCTTCCGGATCGATGATGTTGCGGAATTCGAGTCCGGGCGTTCCTTCGAGAGCGCGGCGGATTTTCCACTTCGCCGAGCGCATTGCGCCGGTAATTTTATCGAGCTTTCCAAGTTGCGCTAAAAGCATTGCGCCTGCCAACTCGTTCAATCTGCAACCGAATCCCCACATCTGGAAATTCTCGTCGTTAGGCATTAAGCGACCTTCGTTGCTCCTTGCATATCCGAGGTCGTGAATAGCGACGCAGCGTTTGTACAGAGTGTCGTCGTCGCACAAAATCAAGCCGCCTTCGCCGCTCGTGATGTTTTTATTCAATTGAAAACTGAAGATGGCGATGTCGCCATGACTGCCCGCTGGTTTTCCATTTTGGCTGGAGCCGCAAGCTTGCGCGCAGTCTTCGAGTACCTTGACGCCCTTCTCATGCGCAATCTTTGTGATTTTTTCGATATGACCGGGCGCGCCGCTCATGTTGACTACGAGCACGGCTTTGGTCTTCGGACCGATTTTGGCAGCCATGTCGTTAGGGTCCATGCAGAAGGTTTCATCGATGTCGACGAGTTTCGGAATGGCTCCTTGGAGCACAATCGCTCCGATGCAGCTAACCCACATGTAGCCCGGCAGCAAGACTTCATCGCCAGGTCCAACATTAAATGCAGCCAGCGCAATTCTCAGCGCTGCTGTTCCGCTCGAAACGCCCAACGCATGCTTGCGATTCCAGCGCTTGGTGAAGGTTTCCTCCACCTTGGTCACCATTTGTTGACTGTCGAGTCCATAGAAACGGAAAGGGCTTTGCGCCTTTACTACCTTGCCGACAAGTTCGAGTTCTTCGTCGCCAATCCAATGCGCACCAGGCAATTCCCATGGCAGGGGCGCTTTGCGAACCGGCTCGCCACCATTGATGGCAAGAACTGCTTCACTCTCTTTGACTTTGGTCATCGCGTCGCTCCTTTGGATGGGCGTGAATTGCCCGGCTTGGCGCCGGACAACTGGAATTGGGTGCATAGTATACTGCATGCTCGTGTGCCCAAAATTGGTTTTTAATCGTTGCGATTGCAGTTTCATATGTAGCCTGGAGTATACGAATGCTTGCGTCCGTTCTTGAAAGTGATATTGAATCCGTTGTGAAAGGTGCTGACAAAGTCGATTACTTTGTGATCGGCAGTGGCACGGCCGGCGTTACCAGTGCGCTCGAACTTGCAAAAGGCGGATTCAACGTT
>DTSE01000142.1 GCA_012965515.1 Candidatus Melainabacteria bacterium
CGATCCTAAGCTAAATCAGTAAATGGAAATTTCGGCCGAAATTTTCTTTTTCCGTTTGCATTAACTTTGGATTTTTGATTGAACTTTTTTGCATATCCACTCGTATTTAATTGTGTATGCAGTCGGATGCTATGCAGAATTTTTATCGAATTGGTCGTGGAACTACGGATCCGTCAAGCGGTTCTTAGCCTAGACTGATACTTAAACCACAGACGCGCGCATTACCCGTGGTGGCTGGTGATATCAAAGAATATCTTTTGGATTTGCGGCTTGTATCCGCTGGAATTTGTTATCGGTGTGTGCTGGATAGAGAGAAGGCGATTGGTATGAATAGTGGCAACGGCAAAGAGCAAGAGAATTCAGGTGCAGGAGCAGGGATGAATCTCTCCGCGCGCGGCAAGGTTTGGCTTGTGCCAAAAATCACTCCTGCCGAAAGCGAGCTGATTGCCGCAGCTGCCGGGTCGGATCTCATTGCTCGTCTGCTGGTCAGACGCGGTTTTGACACCGCTGCAAAGATTCAAGCCTTTCTCGACAGTACGGGCTATACCTATACCGACCCGATGGAATTGCCGGACGTAGACAAGGCTGTTGCTCGCATCACTGATGCAATTGAGAAGAAACAGCACATCACCGTATATGGTGACTACGACGTCGACGGTGTGACCGGGACATCGGTTTTGATGACGGTGCTGAAACGGCTAGGTGCTTCGGTAAACTATTACATTCCTCATCGCACGAGCGAAGGCTACGGCCTCAATGTCAAAGCCGTAAGCATTCTCGCCAGCAAACAGCGCACCAAATTGATTATTACTTGCGACTGCGGGGTCTCGAACTTTTCGGAGATAAACCTGGCGCGTTCTCTGGGCGTAGATACTCTGGTGCTCGATCACCACACCATGCCGGAAATGCTCCCACCTGCTGTCGGTATCGTGCATCCTAAGCGCCTTCCTGAAGACCACCCGCTTTTCCACCTGCCTGGAGTGGGAGTTGCCTACAAAGTCTCTGAAGCCCTTTTAGCCGCACATGGTCACCCTGAAGAAGCTGAGAGTCTTCTCGACTATGTCGTTCTCGGCATGATCGCGGACCTGGTTCCACTCGTCGGCGAAAACCGCCACATTGTTCGCAATGGACTTCAGGCTTTGCTCAAGTCGCCGAGACCTGGTATGCAAGCACTCCTCGGTCAGGTTCAAAAATCCGGCGATACGGACATGGTCGCATTCGGGATTGCTCCGCGCATCAATGCTGTTGGACGACTTGCCGATGCAAATACTGCGGTTGAATTGTTGACGACAAACGATGCGTCTGTTGCGGAAAACATCGCCAAGCAGCTTCAATTGGAAAACACACGTCGTCAGGACTTGTGCGAGAAGATTTTTGCGGAAGCAGACAGGATGGTTCAGGACAGAATTGATCTGTCTGTGGATCGCTGCATTGCCATCTATAAAGAAGGCTGGCATCACGGTGTTGTCGGCATCGTCGCATCGAAGCTCGTCGAAAAATACAATCGCCCTGTTTTCATCGGTGAGCTAGAGCCGGAGGAAAATGTCGTCAAAGGTTCGGCGCGCGGCGTTGAAGGAATTGATCTATATCAAGTTCTCAAAGCAAACGAGCATTTGTTGAGCCGATGGGGCGGACACAAGATGGCTGCCGGCTGGGGCGTAGAAGGTGCGAAGGCTGATGTTCTCTGCCGTGCACTTACTGACACCTGCAACAAAATGCTCGCCGGCGATCCGCTCATTGCGACTTTGAATATTGACGCAGAGGCGTTGGCGCCAACCGTCGATCTTGATCTCGCGCGCAATTTGCAATCTTTGGCACCCTTCGGAATGGGCAATCGCAAGCCGATTTTCATTTTGCGTGGAATGGTTTGCCAATCAACTCGCGTACTTGGAAAAGATGGAAAACATCACCGTGTGATGCTGGAGCACCATGAAATACCGCAACCGCTTGAATGCGTGATGTGGAATACGCAGGGTGTCGTTCCGCAAGACGGCGAGCGCATCGACGTAGCATTCACGCCTGAAGTAAATACTTTCAATGGACGCGATCGGCTGCAATTGGTTTTGTCCGACTGGCGCATTGAACGGCAAGGCGACGACGATATCAGCGTCACGGAATTGACTCTAAAGCGCAGCGCAATGGTGCCGCAAAAAGCTCCAGCCGCTCCTGCTGCCTCACCAGCAGCGGAAAGTGTCCCTGCATTGGCAGGGGGGCGTCGCGAAATCCGCTCGCAGATAACGACATGGAAAGACCTGCGCGAGTTCGACAATAAGAGCGAAGTCTTGAAGAAAGCGGCAGAGCGCTTGGGTAGCGACTATGTACTGTTCAGTGAAACGATTCCGGAAGCTGGAAATCTTTCTGTTTCCGATCGCACTGCATTGAAGGCTGCGAGCAATTTGATCATCTGGCAGTATCCGCCCAGCTCGAATGTGCTGAAGGAAGTTTTGGACAAGGTCAAACCTAAAACCGTCTTTGTCGTCGGGCAGCCCGACGATGTCAGTGACGACGCTTCTGTTTTTCTGAAACGGCTAATCGGACTTATCAAGTATGCCGTCAACAACAGAGAGGGCCAGGTTGAGGGTGAGAAACTTGCCGCTCTCATGGGCACCAGCAAAATGGCAATCGCCCTTGCCCTCACGCTGCTTCGCAAGATTCATATGGTGGACTGGTTTGCCGAAGAGGGCTGCCTTTTCCTCGATCTCATCGGGCAGCCGGAAAGCGCACCCGAAAATCATCCTGAATTCCGCCAACTGTCGGATAGTTTGAAGCAAGTCAAGAAGTTTAGGACGTGGATGTCCGAATCCGCGCTCAAAGAGATACAATTAGCGGTCGCTACCAACCAGATTGAGTTGGTAAGCCCTGGCGACGCCATAGAGCTGGGTTCCCTTGAAGAACCAGGGGATGACACGCTTCTGACCGTTAATGAGGATATTGAAAATGACCAACCCGACAGCCGCGAAGGCGTCAGCATCTGAGCTTACGCTGCCACTGTCCACGGAAAAGTCTGACTGGCTCAAGTCGACGATTAGAGATATTCCGGACTTCCCGAAGCCGGGCATTATCTTTAAGGACATCACGACACTTCTAAAGGATCCGAAGGCATTCGGATTTGCCATTGACGTCATTACCGAACAGATTCGCAAGCACGATGTTGACTATATCGTCGGCATCGAAGCACGCGGATTCATCCTCGGTTCGGTCGTTGCATACAATCTCGGCAAAGGCTTTATTCCAATACGCAAGCCGAACAAACTACCTTACAAAGTCGAGAGAGTTGAATACGATCTCGAGTATGGAAAAGATTCTGTTGAAGTGCACATTGATGCCGCCGCCAAAGGACATAAGGTTGCTCTTGTCGATGACTTGCTCGCCACAGGTGGAACCGCAGCAGCGGCTTATCAACTGTTTACGAAGTTAGGAGCTGAAGTGACGACTATCGGCTTCATTACTGAGCTAGCGTTTCTCGATGGGCGCAAGAAGTTGCCGACTGATACTGAAGTTTTCTCTTTGATCACTTATTAGTTCATGAGAGTTTCAATTTTTTCGAAAGTCACAAAAGTGGCTCTGTTTCTTGCATGCGTAGGTTCTATTTGGGAAATAGCGGCGCTTCCTGCGCGCGCATATTTGGATGAACCTGAAATTGATAATGAGACACAGAAGGTCGGGAGCGCTACCTCCGTTTGGAGTTGCGGATTCGTTGACAAGGAAGGAAAGCCCGTCATAGAGGCGAAGTATGACGGCTGTAAACGGTTTTCCGAGGGGCTTGCTCCCGTCTGTCTGAAGGGGAAGTGGGGATTTGTAGACACCAGTGGTGTTCTAAAAATTCCGATGCAGTTCGATGATGCCAATCCGTTTTCTGATGGACTGGCCGCTGTTCAAATGAGGAACAAGTGGGGATTTATTGATCGAAGCGGCAAGTCGGTTATTGCGCCGAAGTTTTTCTCGGTAAAGAAGTTTTCCGAGTCCGCTGCATTTGTAGAACTTGTGGAGAACAAATGGGCTTGCATCGACAAAACAGGAAAAACTTTGTTTGACTTGGATGCGAACGTCAGCAGTGTTGATGACTTCAAGGAAGGGCTGGCACTTGTCCATCGCTCCAGCA
>DTSE01000143.1 GCA_012965515.1 Candidatus Melainabacteria bacterium
TATCTTCAACATCGCACAGAGTCAGGCGCGGACCTGCTTAATCACGTGATTTTCTCTCATCCTGATGTTCCGTGTCGAACGCTTCCGCAGCCTGGTGCTGATGGTTCGATAGCTCCTGAAAATCGGTTGTTTGCTTGTGTTTCTAAACAAACGCATGTGATCGGTTCAACTGCTGATATGGCAATGACAGGTGCTGCAAAACACGACGAGCCGCGTGTTGAAGGGCAGTGGAAAATAACGCACTATCTGAAGGGAACTGATGATGCATATGCGCGAATCGGAAATGGAGCGCGGATCAGTCGGAATCTAGTTGAGGGTTCTGGCGGAACATATGTGATTGAAACGCAGAAAGGTGAAAAGAAGGACTTGATGTGTCACTTCATCAATATGGAAAGCATTGGCGAGTTGATGAATGGTGCGCCGAAACTTAAAGTGGCTGTTGGAAGCGCCGCAGAGAAATAGACTCGCAAACTCGGTTAACCCAGCAAACGTTTCATCGCCGGCGCCGCTTCGTCAACGAAGTGCTTGCGAACCTCTCCGTTGTGCATGCCTCGATAAATTGCGTGTCCAGCTGAATTGCCTGCCATGAATGAGCCGACATATGCGGATGCGCAGACGAGCGCTGTAGTTGCCGCGGCACGGGATGGATTCATCAATGCTATGTCAATGACACCGCGAGCCACAGGGGGAGTGTACATTGCGACACCAAATGCTTTGTGACCAGCGTAGAGACCGCCTAACTTGCCGACGGTTGGCAGAAGCGATGCTTTGTTCATCTCGTGTTCGTAATGTGCTTCTTCAATCGCGCTGGTGGAATTTGGTTTTTTCTCGTTCTGTTTCAACATCTCGGCGTAGAGCTTCAAGTCATCATGTGTGACGTGTTTTGCGTCGCCGGTCGTTGACAGTTTGCAAACATCATCAAAGTGCTTGCTGAGAAATTCACCAAATTGCTTTTGCTCAGGATCTTTGATCTTCTGCGTGATACGGTCGACTTGTTCTTTGGTTAGTCCGTAGCCGATGTATTGTTCGTTTTCAAACCGCTCGACGGCCTTGGATGTAGGTTTGAATGTAGCTTCGGCTTGAGCTGAAATGCCTTCGCTTTCAGCCTGAGTAATCGGCTGAACTCGTTCAACCCAATCGGCTGAAGTTTTTGAACCTTTGGTGTCGGAAACAGCAAGCTGCTCGCCGCTAAATTGGTGTGCCATATAGATTTATCGCGCTTTCTGGGGAAGGTACATTTCGTGACCTGAAAGCAGCATAAAACACCAACGTGACGGCATCGTTACGTCCCAAACAGTATGTGCAACAATGAATAGTACATTGGAGTTTGTTGTATTCGTGCCGAGTCGAGAATTCATGAAGATGGAATATGAGTTGGGAAATTCATTCCTTGTCCAGAAGCGGTCCTTGAATCGCTCGATATCGAGTAATTACTGGAGTGGCGGCTTCTGCAATTCTTGCGGAACTAGCGCTAAGAAATAATCTTGTTCTTTCCCGCTGGTGCATACAACTCAAGTGAACAAACAACTGCGCACTCTGTTCTATTCAGCCACCCTTGTGATAAGCCAACTCATTGCTGTGCTTGTTTTTATAGAGTGCTATCATGGCTCAGGATTTGGTCATTGGGTATGTGTAACTCTTTCTCACGTATTCCACGAACCTCTGCGTATTTTTTTCGAAATAGTCAGCCTTGTGATTGCCATGATATTTGCTGGGTTACTATTTTTCATGATCGTTTTTCGCTCAGGATTTAGTCGATGGCTGAAGAATACTCTTTTGCGAATATTTCCGGACGAAAAGTAATATGGTGCAGACAATGCCATTCAACAAACTTCTGCGTATTCTTTGCTACACCGTCACCCTTGCGATAAGCTTGATCCTTGCTGTAATTCTATTTACAGATATCTTCTTTAGCTCAGGATTTACTAAGGAGCTAGCGGTAACTCTTTATCAAAAATTTCCGGATTCCAAATTTCTCCAAATGCTCGGCCAAACTGTCGCCTGGGTGCTCGGCCCGACCACTGCTGGGTTTCTATTTTTCGTGACCTTTTTTCGCTCAGGATTTAGTCGCTGGCTAAAGAATACTCTTTTGCGAATATTTCCGGTCCCAAAATAATAGATGCAATTAACTATCTTGCTGCTACCCATTCTTCAATCTAATCGCCAGCACTGGACTTACCACCCCCGCAAGCATGATTGCTAGATTTATCCAGATCCAGCCTTGAGTCATCCAGCCATCAGGATCGCCGTAGGTGCGGACACGTTCGTCCGGGTCCATGCCGAAGTTGCCAGCGTCCTGACCATTGTGCGAGTACGCCCAGTCGTCTAGTTTTTCAACTTTCGTCGAGACTTCCGAACCTGCTTTCAAATTTGCGAGTTTCGTCGGTGCTGAAGCTAGTGTTCCAGTGATTGTTGTATCTTCAATTTTTCCGACTTTAATCCAAAGATGTTCAACGGCGCCATTGTCTTCAACTGGTGCTTTGACTGAGAAATGGTCTTGCGAGTGTTTGTTGCGAAATGCTGTTTCGAATGAATCAAAACTTCTCCTTGCGATGGTCGGTGCTTGTTCTGCAACGCTCTCGGGATCAATCTTGATGCCCATAAAGCTGCTGTCGGAAGGATGACCGAACATCTCTCCTTGTGCGGGACTAATCAGTGCTCCGATTACGACGCCACCTATCATGGTGGCAAGCACGCGTTTCCCAAGTTTGTAACTGGCCAGCTTGTGCAGTCCCTTGCCGAGCAAGCAGCCAAGGAAGTACATGAGGAACCAGATGTAAAAGCCGCCATGGAAAAACTGGTAGAAGCATCCAAACGCAAATCCAACGCCAATTGCTCCTGCCGCGGTGCGTAGCATAACTGGCATGGGTAACTTGGTTAAATGGCTGGTGAATCTTCCTGAGCACTTGCGGCAACGGTTACCGACGGGACACTGCTCCATGCATGACGGACATACCTGCGCCTGGCAATCGATGCACGAGAGAGCGCTATCGCCGCAACTGTGGGTTTTCATCGCTGTCACTCCATAGTGACTATACCTTCCAGGGACTCCAGCTTCAGAAATATATTCCCTTATAGAGCGAATTTTCTCCCAGCCGGGGCTGAAACGCCGAAAGCGCCACAAAATGGGGGAATTACGAAGCATTTGTCGGTCTGTGACGGAAAATTGTCACGGGATTGCAACTACTCGTTGAATAACCTCGATGCACGCCAAGCAATTCCTGCTGGCGCCTCTCCTAACCAAACACACATTTGCTTCTTCCGATAGCTGGAGGTTAACCCATGGCTTGTGATGCATCCCCAAGTAATTTAGTTTCGAGCTTGGAAAAGTGGAGCGAGGCTAAAGCCGCAGGTAGTGGTGATACCGCATCTATGGAGCACGATATTGCGCAGCAGCTTCAGAACGAATACTCCGTTCTTTCCTCGCAGGCGATGAACAGTGATCCGAATCGCATCAACGATATGCGCGAAAAGATCAATGCGGAGTTGGCGCAACAGGAAGCATCATGCAACATGCCGCATATGGAACTCATCGAAGCCAACGGTGGTTTGCGAGTTGTGACTGGTGGTGGCAAAGAGGGTTTTAATGTCAAAATCGACGAGAATCAAGCAGAGCAAGCTGCGGTTTCCTTGGCATATAAAGCAAGTCCGGATGTCACCTCGACGGTGACCAATTCCGCAGCATCTGATAGTCAGCCAGGCAAAGCCAACACCGCAGCCACGGATAAAACTACAAAAACTGCTGAAGGAGCACAACCACCTTGTGAAAAGGCTCCCGTACCGGCTGAAGCTGTTCGTCCAACTGTTGTGCAGAAGCCTGTTCCGAAATACGTTCCTGGTGAACGCCCGATAGCAGGTGGCGACAAGCTACAGCCAAGTGATATGGACGCAAAAATGGAACGTGACTATCACAACAATATGGTCTACAAATTCAAAGATGGATCGTCGGTAAAGTTTGATCAGACTCAACCACCACGAGCTATTGAACTTATGAATGCGCGGGGTGAAAGAATTTCTCTGAGCTACCGCGGTGAGTCGAAGACACCGAACAGTTTCATCATGACCGATAAGAATGGTGCCGTGATTGAATCTGGATTCAAGGGCGCACGTGACCGCGAGTGGAACATTGACACCTCGCATGCAAGCTGGAAAGTCAAAGATGCATTTTATGGCGCTCGCATCACGGACATTGGTGTCAGCAGTGACTTGCAATTGGTCATGAGAGATCGAAGTGGTAACTTCATCGAGCATCGCAGAGACGGTGATGTGCTGAAGAGAGATTTCCGCGGACGCATCACAAGCGAAGTCACAATTGTGGGGCGCACCACAGACTTCAAGTACACCGGTAAGGACAGCAACCCGTCCTCTTACACAATCACCGACGGCGGTGGCGCGATTATTGAACACGGCGAACGTAAGAACCATTCATGGAATACCTTCAGACCGAAGCAAGGGACGACAACGCTCGATCCTGGAAATTTGAATAATCCTGACAATTTGGTTCGCAATCCTTCTGATAAAGTCGCCTCTATTCAAATGAATCACCGTAATGGCAATGCAGTCATGATGCATGGAAACGGCGATCGCACTTGGCGTCCTGGTGATGATGAAAGACTTTGGAGAAAAACCACAGGTGGTGCTGAAATTATCACGCATCCGCGTGACAACGGCAAGCCAGAGATGCAACACTTCGTCAGCCCTACCGGCGTCAAAACGCGATACGAGTATGACGGTAACGGTCAAGTTTTGAAAATGACGGAACATCATGCGAACGGTGAGGTCAACAAACTCAGCCGCAGAGATGTTTCACAAGACTTCGTCGATGAGAATGGAAAGCGTCAGAAAATTGAGGCTACACATCTCGCTGATGGTTCAGTTCGCATTAATTACCTGGAGCGTAACGCTCAAATAGTTCAACGTCCTGATGGAACCGAAGTGCATGAGTTTATGGCTAAAGATGGACGCAGGCGAGTGCACAGCACTGTCGATACGAAAGGCACGACAACTGAGTTTCTCTACAACACTACAACCGGTGAGCCGATTAGATTGACGATCTCAGACGCCAAAGGAAATCAGGATGTATGGACAATCGAATCGCCAATTAAAACTGGCATAGACAATCCAGTTTGGATGAATCAAGACCGCACAAAGAGTTTCGAGGGAACGGTTTCTGTAGAAAGAGACGGCTCGGTGAAGTACACGGGTAAAGATGGTCGAGTGACATTGAAAACTCTTCGAGGTATCACGCTTGATGTCACCCCTAGTCCAACCATCATAAAATGATTCAATTCCAATCTTCCAGCAAGTCAAATGAAAAGTTGGGGAAATGTTCATGCACTAAATTGCATTCTTTAATCTCAGCGCATATTGTGAGGTGCGGGCTTGTTGAAAACAGAATTGAAGGAGTCCTCACGGCGCTTTCTGCACTTGCTCAAACTGTCGTTGGTTTCCTTTGTCTCTATGGGCGTACTTATCGGCTACCATGGGGCACCATTGATTAACTCAATGATTGGCGCAGTTTGGTTCGTCTTTGTAATTTGCGCATCGTTGGTAGTCATTGGTGCCATTCGTTCTCCTAAGCGTGAAGGAGAATGGCAGCTTAGGAGACTTTCTCTTCCGAGTTTGGAAAAGTAATTCTCACCAACGTGCCCTTTGTTTCTCCAGGATCGA
Source organism: Candidatus Melainabacteria bacterium (assembly GCA_012965515.1). GTDB lineage: Bacteria > Cyanobacteriota > Vampirovibrionia > Obscuribacterales > Obscuribacteraceae > QKMZ01. The sequence goes on from DTSE01000143.1 coordinate 5,671, forward strand.
GCAACTCGACTGTTGCTTTATGCGAATTGGCTATTTCTTGGACAATTGCCAATCCTAAGCCGGTGCCATTGACTTTGGTGCCTAGAACCCGATAGAAGCGCTCGAAGACCCGCTTGCGCTCTTGCGCCGGAATGCCTGGACCTGTATCTTGGACAGTCACCACAGGTGGTGGTCCTGATTTCACGGTTACATTTACGACTCCGCCGTCTGGAGTGTAGCTGACTGCATTATTCACTACATTACTCAGCATCTCTCGCAACTCGGCTTTGTCGCCAATTACCATGCTGCGGTTCGAAGACGGATGGAAAAAAAGTTCGATTTTCTTGTTGGCGGCTTGCCTTATTAAATCAGACGTAACCTCCGACGAGAGATCGTTGAGTTCTACCAAATCATGTGGTTGTACTCGCCTCTCTGATGCGCGTGCCAAAATAAGTAGTCCGCCTACCAATTCGGCGATTCTGTCCGTGCCGGCGTCGATCTGGTTTAACACTTCTGCAAAACCACCATTAGCTATTCGGCGACCATATTCGATGTATGCACGTAAGCCTGCGACGGGTGTTCTTAGTTGATGGGCCGCATTGGCGACAAACCGCTTTTGCTCTTCCATGTGTTCATCGATTCTTCCAAACAAAGAATTGATAGCTTCCACAATTGGCACTACTTCTTTGGGAGTGTTTTCATTTTCAATTGGAGTGAGGTCGGATTGCGATCTCTGTTGAATCTCTTTGCATAGCTCAATCAACGGTCGCAAACCATCTTTAACTCCGTAGTTGACTGCTGCCACGCTAAGCAAGCCCAATATAATCTGAGGCACGACGATGCTAAGAAAAATTTTGTGAATGAGTTCGTTGCGCGCATTTAGAGTTCTCGCTACCTGTACGACAACAAGCTTCTTCGGGTCTTGCCTCAAGGGCATCCTGATCCTGGCAATCCGAACATCATGTCCATTAACCACGGAGTTTCTAAATGCAGGGACATCTGTGTTGACATCAAGTCTGGGCGTCGGAAGGATGGCGTCTCCTGCTAATCTGACCTTCTCTGTACTTAGAACTTGGTAAAAGAATTCATCCCTATCGTTATGCCGAAGCACGGCTTGCACCGCAAGTGGCAAATCGGCAACGATTCCATTGTGATCCTCAGTCAATCTAGCAGCCACGGCATGCGCAGAATTCAACAATTCCTTGTCGTATGAATCATTGGCAAACCACGCAGCGAGGTTGTATGCAACAAACCCAGTCAAAACAAACATAACGCAAAGCGGTACCAACAGGACCCTTAACAGCTTTCGGCTAATCGATTGTGTGTTATTCAATTGACTGTGTATCCTAGATTGCGAATAGTCTTAATAGAGACTCCTGATTTTTTCAATTTCTTTCTCAGCCGATGAACTGCGATGTCGAGAGCATTGTTCGTGATCTCTTTGTCCCAACTGCTGAGCTGTTCCATCAACTGTTCTTTGTGAATGAGCAGGTTTCTCTGTCTCACCAGAACTTCTAGAACGGCTAACTCACGTTTTGTCAAAGTGACTAATTCATCATTGATATGAGCGGTTCTCTTCACAGTGTTGAAGTGGAGATTCTTAATGGTGACAATCTCCTGGTTTCCCCATCCAAGACGAATTAGCGCACGCACTCTAGCTTCAAGCTCATTCATGTGAAACGGTTTGGTCAAATAGTCGTTTGCGCCGGCGTCGAGACCGATCACCCTGTCCTTTACCTGGTCTCGAGCGCTCAATATAAGAACAGGAACATTGTCTTTTCGGCTTCTTATCTTCTTCAAGACATCGATTCCATCGATGCCTGGCAAGCAAAGATCAAGAACGACGAGATCGTAATGCGTTGTGGAGAGAGAAATGTCTGCGGCAATTCCATCCTCGGCGTGGTCAACCATATAGCCGCTGTCTTTCAGGACCAACGACAAACCGTTAGCCAGGAAGTTGTCGTCTTCTACCAGCAGGATTCGCATCTAGGTATGCCTCCACATCCTATTTTACGGTGTTTTTCATCGAATAGAAAAAGGAAAGACATAGGAAAGATTAAACAAGCAAAGAGGGGAAATCGCAAAATTTCCCCTCTTTGTGTCGCGTCCATGGAGGAGCCGCTATTTTGTCTCGCTCGGTTTGCTCTCAGAAGGCTTTTCAGCTTTTGTGTCTGCTTTTGGTGTCGCCTCAGCTGCCTTGCTGGTGGAATCAGCTGCTTTCACTTCCTCCTTTGCAGACGAGGGTGCGGTCGTTGCGTTTGTGGTTGCATCATTTGCCCACGATGGAGAAGCGCTCATGCCTAAGAAAAGCACCGCAGATAAAAGTACAAATTTCATAGTCACTCCAAGAAACGGTAATGAACCTGGTCACACTAGCAACCTATTCTTTCCGCTTTCTTTCCGTTGTACTTCTGTTTATCCAGTCCACGTCTGGTGTTTGGCAATTGTGTTGTGAAAAATGATATGGTAAAGATAGCAGAGAAGAGCTCTTACAATAGATTGCAGATAGCTGCTGTAGAGTGATTCACCAGCTTTCAGGCAGAGAGGGTAATGTGGTGGCTGAACTACCAGATACACTAAAAGCCTTTATTTGTAAGGAAATATCATCTGTTCACGAACTTGAGACGCTGATCTTTCTTAGAGATCACCCTGAGCGTTCTTGGTCTCCAACAGAAGTTGCTGCACATCTCTTTGCTAGTTTGCATATAGCAGAAAAAGACTTGGAAAGCCTTAAGGACAGAGGCTTTATATCTTGCGATGGAACTGACGAACTCCCTTACTATCAATACATCTCGCGGTCAGAGGTTGACTCGAGCATAAATGACCTGGCGACGGCCTATCGCGAATTTCGAGTAAAAGTGATCGGTCAAATATTCTTTGTTGAGAACAATCGTTCTGCAAAACGCCACAATTAGCATAAGAATTTCAGCTTGGTGTGCGAATGTTCGCATTTTGAAACGTTTGCGAAAATTTCGCGTTATAGACTGACAGTATGAATTCACTGCATTGGTAAAGCCGCATGCAAGGCATGTTTTACCTACATTGCGGGATGCGAGGTAGCTTTAATGAACATATTGTCCTATAGAGGACCGTCCACACCGGGCGGCGTCTCAGCAACGCTTTCACGCGTGATTGATCAAACTTCCGAGGGGCAGAAGTGGTGGTTTTTGCATGGTGCCGGTCTGAGGAAACGGTCCGGCAAGCAAACATCGACAGAAGAAGTCTGTCAAATTCCCTTCAAGATAATCGAAGGTCATTATCGCTACTGTAATGAGTTTCTGTGGCCAATACTTCATGATCTCCCTCAGTACGCACACTTTGATGAATTGGACAGGCAGATGTATGTTCAACTCAACACCAGTGTTTCTTGGAATGTTTTGTATTCCTTTCAACCAGGTTTTTCTGAGCGAGTGTTTGTAAACGACTATCAGTTAGCTCTCTGTCCTCAAGCGTTGGGAGAAGTGTCATCTTCTCGGGTGGATCTCTTCTGGCACATTCCTTGGCCGCGCAGAGTTGAGCAGAAATTCGCGCCTCACCTTGCGGAGATAGCTAGAGGGATTCTTCACGCAAGCAAGATAGGATTTCACATTGAAGAGTACTCAACGAATTTTCTCTTGTTTGTCGATCGATATTTGAGTGACTTCAAGGTTGACTTTCCGTCTAGCACCGTGACACGCGCTGATGGTGGCACCGTGTCCGTGGTTGCTCATCCTCTTGGTTTGGATGCGGACTTCTGGTTGAAGAAAGTTGCGGAGGAGAGCCCTATTTGCAGAGAAATCGATTTGACTAAAATAGTCAAGTTCCCGTTTGTTCTGTCGGTCGATAGGGCTGATTACACCAAAGGTGTTGTTCAGAGACTCGAAGGAATTGAACATTTTCTTTGCAGCAATCCGGATAAAATCGGTAAGGTGACTTTCATTCAAATCTGTCAGAAGTCGCGAGGAGGTCTTTCTGAATTTGATAATTACTGGCAAGAGTGCAGAACGTTGTCCGAGACAATCAATTCAAGATGGAAGGATGGTCGCTGGCAGCCAATCGTCTGGGTTGATGTGCCTATCTCATCAAATGTCTTGGCGTGGTTGTACAGACGTGCTAACACGATGCTTGTCACTCCTGTGCGAGATGGCTTGAACCTAACTGCAAAGGAATTTTCATTGTGCTCTGAAGGTGGTGCTCTAATCCTATCTGCTCAGGCAGGTGCGTGGACAGAGTTGTCGGACGATGTTCTGACTTTGGTGAATCTTCGTGCTGAGACCATTTCCGAACAGATCGCATATGCGCTTGCCATGCCGCGTAGAGTGCGCAGAGAAAGAATGGCGCGATTGAAGAAGAATGTTTTGTCGAACTCGCTAGCGCATTGGTGGAAGAACTTTGGTGGCGAGTTTGATACGGCAGGAAAGGTAGTTCCTTTATCGGTAAAGGTACATCACAGCGTTCGGAAGGAGCGCTGGATAGCTCGGTAAAGTGACTTCAGGCGAAGGGGCGGCGCTCCGAAGAGAGTCAGGCTGAAAAGCGCCTGTAATCTGCGGATACGAAGGCCGGGCGATGCCGTGCATCGCCCGTACGGGTGCTTTATCGTCGCTTTGTCATAGGCTCGTCATAACGCAAGCATAGATTGCAGGTCACTCCCCCTGTGACGCATTTGCTTGAGGTGTCCATATGACTGTGACGTTCCCCGCCTCCGCCGATTCACTTTTGCCACTCTGTTTTGATCCATTTTTGTCTGGCTCTGCTGATGGTAAGAGCAATTTGCAGAGTGACTTTGTTCAGATGGTCGCGCATGACTTGCGTGCGCCGCTCTCAAATCTCAAAGCTTTTCTCGAACTTACACGTGTTGGCCATTACAAACAAGGCGAAGATGTTTTCGATAAACGTCTCAGTCAGCTGATTCCCGAATTGGCACGAGTCAATCGTTTGCTCGATGAGCTGCTCGACTTTCAACGCATCGAAGCTGGGCATCTGGCTCTGAGAAAGGAGTCTGTGTCTGCTTCGTCTCTGGCAAGGTCCGGTATCTCAGCAGTTATGCATTGTGCAGAAGTGAAAGGACTGAACATAGTAAATGAGTGTGGAGAATGTGAGTTGAATGTCGATGCCGACAGGATTGTACAGGTGATCATAAATCTATTGCAGAATGCAATTAAGTTTGCACCGGCAAACACGAGGATTTGGATTCGCTCGAAAATGAAGGAAGGAAGAGTCGAGTTTTCCATTATCGATGAAGGCGCCGGCGTAGCAATTGAAGATCGCAATAGAATTTTTGAGCGTTTCATCCAATCTGAAACAGATGAGAAGAAGAATGGTTTTGGACTAGGTCTTGCGGTTTCAGCTGCAATCGTGCGTCAACATGGTGGAGAGATTGGCATCGGACCGCAAACATCACGTCAAGGCGGTCATTTTTGGTTTTCGCTCGCTGTTAGCACTATACCTGCAACCTCTGGGTCAGACAGACTTTTCAGCCCTGTCATAGCGTCGTCATAACCCAAAGTTAGTCTGTTTCCATCGACCAATCGATGTGTGTAACTCGATGGTCCCGTCAAACAAGTCTCGTCCGTTAAAGCCCATTACCCAAGCGTTTACCCAGCTACTGCACTCGTGAGTGCAAGGAGGCGTACATGTCTTTTAATACCGTCGAATCACCAGCCGCATACGATCGTGTTGATTCTGGTGCAGCTTACTCGGCATCGACTAGCAGCGACAGATTGATAGCAGAGAGCCAAATGACAAACATCCCATTGGCGAAGCCTAATACCGATCAGGCGCTGCAAGTTCTCCCTAGGGTAGAGCTGTTCGACCCTTCGAGCGACAGTGAAACGGCTCCTGATGCACCTGTGAACGCCGCGCCGAATGTCGTTGAAGGTTCGCAGAACGACAAGATAGATAAAGCCAATGTGCCGAATGCGCGCGAACTGAATAAGAAGGAAGATAAGGATGGTGTGAAGGATGGAATCGAGGATGGTGCCAAAGATTTCGGAAAACGGCTCGACGAGGCGGCTAACGCTAATCGTGAGTCAAATGTAGACAAAGAAGCGCTTCTTCAAAGCATACACACGGCACTTAAGGAAGGACGTCTGCGTGGGCTCCGTATCCAAAACTTTGAGAGAAACAATTTCGGAGGCGATGGCAGTAAACCTAGGAAATAGGTTCGACGAGACCGGACACGGCGATGAATTTTCAGTTAACACCAAACTGTGGGTACAATCTCATATGAAACGGTTATTGGTAAATGGAATGAAACTTTCGGTTCTATTCACTTTATTGTTAGGAGTTCAGTTGGGCGCCTGTGCTGCAACCATAGCGGCAGATAAGGCGGGAGGCTCCTGGAACCTCGATCAATATTGCCAACCGTGGGGGAGAGTGCAGTTCATCGCCGGGCAGTCCGGTGCCAAGCTTGTTTCCCAGAAATTGAATGTGCTGATGAGCCCGACTGCTCCAACGAGAGCTTTTAATCCGCAGCGATCGATTTATTGCGACCTTAGTCAGGGTAGTTCTCGATCGAAGTTGAGTTTTGCCACGACGCCTGGTCAGGCGGTCAAGGGCGGCTCGGGAACTGTGCTCAATTACAAAGCGACCCAATATTGGTGCGGCGGTTTCAACAATGCAGGCAAAATGGTTTTCACAAATGAGTTTTGGGTTACAAACGATTTGCGAATTCCGGCGTTTGCCAATGACAAGTATTCAAAGATGTGCGGCTTGCCGCCAGGCTTAGGTACGCCTCTCAAAATTATTCGCCACTATGGGGATGTGCGAGATCCGAATCACAAGCAATCCGTGTTTTTGGAAACCTACAAGGCGTCGCCTTTCGTCATTACCACCGCGATGTTGACTCCACCGACGGGTTATAGGAAAGCTGATGAAGTTGAAGTGATCATGGGCGACGAACTTGATGAACTGTCAGCTTTGACTGGTCGCAAGAGATAACGCAACGTCCGCCACATGGTGCTCACCGCATATTGCAACGGTCGACGCCATGCGCCGATCCTATAATAGTTACTTTTCGATTTTGTAGCCTTGCCCGGCAAGCGTCGTGATAATCGAAGGTTCGCCCTGACGATCTATCTTTTTTCTGATGCGAGTTACGCACTGCCTGACTGCATCGTGAGTGACATCCTCATCCGATGCCCAAACGCTTGAAATGAGCGCATCGAGAGAAAAAATTCGTTCTCTATTTTTCAACAGAAGTGCCAACAACGCAAATTCACGTGCCATGAGTTGAACTTCTTGTTCGTCAATGAAAACACGCTGGGCGGGTATATCGAGAACGATATGACGGAATTCGATTCTGTCGTCAGTCAATTCGCGTCCTCTGCGAAGAAGTGCTTTGACACGCGCTCTTAGTTCCTTGATGTGAAACGGCTTCGTGAGATAGTCGTCGGCGCCGGCATCAAAACCTTGCTCTTTATCTGTAATCTGATTGCGCCCAGTCAACATTAAAATGGGAGTAGCGCCACCGGCTTTTCGAAATTGCTCCAATACTTCTAATCCGCTCTGTCCGTGCAAGCTCCAGTCTAGGATTATCAAATCGAAACGACTGATTTCCAATAGCCCGAGTGCGATCGTCCCATTGTCGGTATTTTCGATGGTGTGGTTATCCAGCGTGAGCACTTCGGCGATTTCCGAGGAAGTCGCTGTGTCATCTTCAACAATCAAGACTTTTGCCATGGCTAATAAAATATCATTACTGAGGTATTTTGAACCAGAAGATGCTTCCGCCATTTTCGTTGGGAGAAACACCAATGGTTCCATCGTGCGCTAACACAATTGCTTTGGCGATTGCCAATCCTAAGCCTGTGCCTTTCCGTTCGATGGCATTATCGGGATCTGCCTGGCGAAAACGCTCGAAGATGGCTTCTGCCATATGAGGGGGAACACCTCTTCCTTTGTCACAAACTTTGAATTCGATGTCTGCTGGCGACTCGTTGACTTCGATTTTGATTTCGCCGCCGTCAGGTGAAAACTTGACGGCGTTGCCCAAGAAGTTGCAGAGAACTTGTTCCAAGCGATCTGCATCGGCGATCATTGTTTCAACGTGGCAGGTCGTGATGATTGAAATATTTTTCTTGTCTGCAAGCGCGCGAACTGCATGAATTGAATTGTTTATTACTGGTTCGATTGCGATTGTTTCCTTCAGCACGGTCAAACTTCCAGCTTCGGATTTGTGAAGGTCTAGCAAGTCGTTGACCAGACGGACCAAGCTTGAAACATTGGAATTCATCGAATTCAATTTGTTAATGGCCTTGTCGTTCAGCTCACCGCAAGTTCCTTCGAGAATGAGTTCCATACCTGTGCGAATTGATGTTAGAGGTGTCCTGAGATCGTGGCTGACCATCTCCATGAGTTCTTGCTTAAACTGTTCGAGCTGACGTTGCGCCGTGATGTTTCGCCCAATGCAAAAGAAGCTTTGTTCTTCCGCAGACCACTGACCGGTCCAGGCAAAATGCGTTTTCTCACCGGCTTTGCTCATTGTTTCTGAATCGAACCG
>DTSE01000144.1 GCA_012965515.1 Candidatus Melainabacteria bacterium
GGCGGCGGTATGTATTCCGCCCGCGGGCGACGCAGGGCGTCGCCCCTACAATAACTGGGCGCATGCAATGCGCCCCTACGATAACTGGGCGCATGCAATGCGCCCCTACAATGGATTGCCGACTTTCTCGGCGGCAGGCTCCGAGTGCTTGCGTTTGCGGAGTTTTTGCCGGAGCATGCCCAGGTATTCGTAGACCACAGGGACCAGGTAGAGGCTGAGGATAGAGCTTACGACCATGCCTCCGCACACGGCAGTTCCGAGCGAGTGACGGCTGGCGGCGCCGGCTCCGTGCGCAAACACGAGCGGCATGATGCCCATAATAAATGCCAGCGAAGTCATCAAAATCGGGCGCAATCGGATGGTTGCAGCCTTGACGACTGCCTCCTTGACACTCAAGCCTTGTTCGTTCAATTGATTGGCGTATTCGACGATAAGGATGGCGTTTTTACTGGCAAGACCAATGAGCATGACTAACCCGATCTGGCAGAACACGTCGTTCTCCAGACCGCGCGCTGATTGAGCGCCGAGAGCACCCAGCATCGCCAGTGGTACGGACAGAAGAATGATGAACGGGTCTACGAAGCTCTCATACTGAGCGGCAAGCACAAGGAAAACGAAAATGAAACCAAGCCCGAACAAGAGCAAAGACTTGCTGCCTGATTCTGTCTGTTCCAGAGCGATTCCAGACCACTCATATCCCATTCCAGGCGGCAGATTCTCCTTTGCGAGTTGCTCCATCTTCTCCATCGCCTGTCCAGAACTGATACCAGGGGCGGCACTACCATTGATTTCGGTTGAACGGAACAAATTGTAGTGAGTGATAGTTTGCGGAGTCGTTGTTCGCGTCACGGTGACGAGATTGGCGAGGCTTATCATCTGTCCGGACTTAGAGCGGACGTAAAATCGTTCGATATCCTTCGGATTAGATCGAAACTTTTGATCCGCTTGCACGTAGACGCGATAAATACGCGAGCCCATATCAAAGTCATTGACATACTCAGAACCAAGAAAAACCTGCAGGGTTCTGAAAACATCATTCATGTCGACGCCTACACTCTTCGCCTTTTCGCGAAATACAGTGACGACCAACTGCGGAGAATTGGCTTTAAAACTGGAATAAACTCCACGTAGCTCTGGGCTCTGGTTGGCTTTCTGGCACATCAGCTTAGTCGCATCAGCGATCATTTTAGTGTCCCCGCCCAGCATGTCTTGCAGCTCGAATTGGAAGCCGCCGAAGTTACCCAATCCTTCAATTACTGGAGGATTGAATGGGATTACCGTGGCGTCCGTAATTGCCGAAAGGGGTCCGCGAATGCGCTCGATGATATTGTCCAGCGTTTGCTCGTGTCCGCGCTGCTTCCACGGTTTCAAGCTAGCGAAGAGCAATCCATTGTTAGGCGAATTGCCTGAAAAGCTAAATCCGGCGATGCCGAAATTCGATTCAATAGCAGCCTCTTTACTGAGAACTTCATCGACCCGCTGTAGGACATTAGCCGTGTAACCGAGGGAAACACCTTCAGGCGATTCGACGATGACGATGAAATAGCCCTGGTCTTCGTTAGGGACGAAGCCTTTCGGGACAGCGTTGAAGAGCCAATACGTCAACCCAACGCAAACAAAGAAGGCGAGAATTATTAGCGGTTTTACCTTGAGCGCCAGGCGCAACGACCACTCATAGCTGCTCTTCAACCAGTCGAGAAACACATTGATAGGCGTGAAAAAGACGCTCCGTTTATCCGAATGCCCCTTGAGCCATTTAGCCGAAAGAGCCGGAGTCAGCGTCAGCGCCACCCATGTGGAAATACCGACAGAACAAGCAATAGTGAGAGCGAACTGGCGATACAAAAGACCGGTAGTTCCAGGGAAAAAGGCGACCGGAATGAACACTGCGCCCAGGACGAGTGAGATTGCAATTACCGCTCCGGTAATCTCCTTCATCGACTCGTGAGCAGCTTCCATACCGCCTAGAGAGCGCTCCTTAATCAGTCGGCTGATGTTTTCGATGACCACGATAGCGTCGTCCACCACAAGCCCTGTGGCGAGCGTTATGCCGAACAATGTCAGAGTGTTGATGGAAAAGCCCAACGCCTGCATGAAGGCAAAGGTGCCCACCAGTGAGACGGGAATTGTGATGGACGGAATGAAGGTACTGCGCCAGTCTTGCAGGAAAAGGAAGGTGACCAGCACGACCAATCCGATTGCCTGGGCGAGGGTAATCAGAACTTCTTTGATGGACTCCCGAACAGCTAGAGTCGTGTCGAACGCATAGTCGTACTCCAGACCAGGCGGGAATCGTTTGGCAAGACGCGTCATCTCTTCGCGCACGCCTTTGGAAACTTCGAGTGCATTGGCCGTCGGCGTTTGGAAGATACCGATACCGACAGCTTCTCTACCGCGATAGCGCACGATTGACTGGTAGTTTTCCGCCCCTAATTCCGCGCGCCCGACGTCTTTCAGTCTAATCATCTGACCGTCAGGATTAGCGCGAATAATCATGTTTTCGAATTCTTTAGCCGTCTTCAAACGCCCGACGGCGCGCACACTTATTTGATAGAGCTGCCCATCCGGCGCGGGCGGCTGACCGATTTGCCCAGCCGCGACCTGCACGTTTTGCTCCGCAACCGCATTGACGACATCAACGGCGCTCAGATTGCGATTTGCGAGCTTCTGCGGGTCCAGCCAAACTCGCATGGAGTATTTGCGCTCACCGAAGATTTGCGCATCGCCTACGCCCTTCACGCGCTTCAGAGCGTCCTTGACGTACACGTCGCAGTAATTGCTGATGAACTGACTGTCGTAGCGATTGTCACGGCAGCCAATACCGATGGCGAGTACGAATTGACTCGATACTTTGTTAACAGAAACACCAGTCCGTTTCACGTCCTCAGGCAAGCGCCCTTCGACGGCTGCCACACGAGTTTGAACGTCGACAGAAGCAAGGTCGATGTCGCGCCCGAGATTGAAAGTAATGTCGACAGTTCCCGTCCCGTCATTGCCGCTAGTCGAGTTGATATAGCGAATATTCTGCGCGCCATTTATCTGTTTTTCCAAAACAGTCGTGACAGCCGACTCAACGACCTCAGCGTTAGCGCCGGTGTAATTGCACGTTACATTGACCCGGGGCGGCGCGATTTGTGGATATTGCGCGACTGGCAAACCCGGGATGCACACGGCTCCGGCAATGACGAGCACGAGCGAGCAGACGGTTGCGAAAATCGGCCGCTTGATGAAGAAGTCTGCAAACATCAGATCACTCTTTCGGCTGAATCGCCATTCCGTCGGTCAGGTTTTGAATACCTGACACAACAATCTTTTGCCCAGGTTGCAAGCCGCTGTGCACGCGATAGGCGTTGCCTTCGATGTCTCCCAGCTTCACGAGCTTCTGTTTGGCGACATAATTCTTGCCCTGCTGTTCGGCTACAAAGACGAAATCTTGCCCTGTCAGGTGCACGACTGCGGGCGTCGGAACCAGCACGCCAGGCTCTGTTTTCCACAGCACACGCGCTGTGACCATCTGTCCTGCGCGCAGCCTCTCGCTGGGGTTGTCGTAAATCGCTTTGACCAAAACCGTCTGGCTTTGATTCTCAACATTCGGTGAGATGAAAAACACTTTCGCACGGCCCAAAAGCGCATCCGACGCGTCGGTCAGCTCAACCGTCATGCCGTTGCGCAGGCGATTTGAATACTCGGTTGGAATGGAAACGTAAACTTCGAGCGGTCTGTTTTGCGTGACAGTGGTGAGCACCGTATCCGATGTCACATAATCACCCAGTTTTACCGGCACGTCGCCCACCGTTCCAGCAAACGGCGCTTTGATGGAGTGATAACGGAGTTGCACACCTTGCTCTTTAACGAAGGCGCGGTGCTGTTTTTCCTCCATTTGCTCTTTAGCAAGCGCAGAACGTTGCGCGCTGATTCTCGCTTCGATAGATTCAACTTGCGCGCGGGCGACTCGCAACTGATTAGCGCGAGAGTCTTCCTCCTGTGCGGAAACAGCACCCTGCGAATGCAAATCTTTGGCTCGATCGAATTCCTGCTGGGCAAGCTTCAACTCTGACAAACGTGACGTTCTATCCGCTTCTAGCGAATGCAAAGTCTCGCGCGCGGTTTGAACATCAGCCTGGTCCGAAGACACTTGCGCCTCAAAACTATCAACCGAAGCTTGTTGCTTCTCCTGGTCGATAAGAATGAGATTTGCGCCCTGGGCTACTTTATCACCACTGCGCACAAAAATTTCTTTGACTAGCCCGGACACCCGCGGATGAACGCTCACGGATTTTCGGGAATTCAAAGTAGCCGAAAAGCGACTGCTCTCTGTCACTTGCCCGAGCCGCACCTCAGAAAGTTGAACCGTTGCCGCCGGCGGCGCGTATGTAGCCGAAGCGGGCGCCCCATGCTGCCCGCAGCCATAGAGCAGCGAACTCGTCGCGGCGAACATCGCCAGACAACCTAGTTTTGAGAGAGAGAACTGCATATCGGTCATCTAACCTAGGTTTCCAGATCTCAAGGATACCATTCGTAAGACTAATAACAGTCATATGTTAGGAAGAGTAGATCTAAGATTCGATAATAAGTTACAGATAAAACGCGTCACATCTTGCGTTGTATATCTTCAGCGCGCGCGGAGGTAACGCAACTGCAGTGGCGATGCATTACCCCGCCCGACCCGAAAACTTCAATTCAGTAGAATGAGAACAGAACACTTTGGAGCAATTCATGAGACCGGTCACGCCGTCAAAGATCTACAAACTGGCTGTGCCAATTTTTTTGACCGTCGTCTTGGGTCAGAATTCCGTTCCAACGTATGCTGCTACCTGCCACACAAATGTGACAAGAGCAGGTATACATCGACTGCTGACTAGCTCAAAGACACCAGCTAGTAAAAACTATTCTGAAGCAACAACTTCGCCGAAAAACCAAGCTAATACAAGGAAAGCCGAATCAAAAACAAAGGCAGCGCTTACCCTGATCGATTCCTGGGTTAAGCAATTGAATTCTTACATTGAGGACGCTTGGAATAAAGAAAAGCCAAGAGAATTCAGGAACGAGAGATTCAACTACTGTGAGCGACTAGTTCATGGAATAGACGCACAGCTCAAAGTTTTGGACGAACAAGCTATGTCGATTGACGAGCGCGCGCAAGTCAAAAAAACTTTGTGTTCAATGAGTCGTTCCGCTGATTATTACTATCGGCAGAAATCGCTTCGCTTTCGCTCCAATAGGTATCTCAGCCATCTTCAGGAGCGTAGAAACAGATGCCCTCGGGACAGTAGAACTTTCACTCGAATACTTCTCTATCAGACCTTTTTGGAAATCGGAAAGACAAGCGCCGAAGCAAGCAGCCTAGCTGATACGTACGAGGGTGACGAGTCACTCATGATGGCAATCGTAAGAATGAATCAAGGAGCCTACTCGCAGAGTATCCTCATTCTCAACCAAGTGTCATCAAAACATAACACTTTTGACATTCTTCTACTGAAAGCGAATTGTTATGCCTCGGCCGGAAGAGACGAGGAAGCCCTCGAACAACTGAGGTTAGCAGCAGAAATGCACCCACATAACTCGACTGTGCACTTGCTACGCAGTATCGAGTTTTCCAGAAGAAAGAATTCAATAACTGCTGCTGCCGAAATTGAGAAGGCTAAGAAAGTTGACCCAACCGAATCAGCACTGTATTACCAAGCTCTAGGTCGGTTATTTTACTCCGAAGGAAATTACAGACAGGCTATCGAGCAATTTGACAAAGCAATCAAAATCAACCCAAATTACGCGGACGCACTTTCGCGCAAAGGTGAGTGTTTTGGGTTAATGCACGATTGGCTTAACTGCACAAACGCGTGGACCAAAGCCGTTGATGCAGACCCCACTAACCCATTTAGACATGCGACTCTTGGTGTCGCACTTGAATTTCTGCATCTGTACGAAGACGCTATCGCCGAATACGACTGTGCCTTAGAAATTTTGCCATCTTATACAAAAGTGCACGAATACAAAGGCGATTGCTATCTTCGAATGCAGAATTGGAAGCTCGCAATTCAAGAGTATGAATTCGTACGATCTCCGGATCTTACATCAACAGTGCCGAACACCTCACATAGCAACGCTTCGAAAAATGGAGGAAAAGACTCACTCGAAAGCAACGCTCAGGCGATTTGGGACTTAGTAATCGCCGACGTACCATCCGCAACCGCACTCATTCCAATCAAAGTTTTTCGACACACCGAAAATTCCGACTTCGGCAAAGAAATGGCTTCAACAGCGTTAACACTGCTGCCCGATTCAGTCATAAGAACCTTGACTAAGTTCGGCGTATCAATTGTTATCGCGCCGACCAGCAAAGAGTACATGATTGAGCTCGCCAAGAATAACCCGAAAGCATCCCATCAGAAGATAGTCGAAATCCAGGGATTTTTTGACCCATGGCAGAAGGAAGCGGTTCTTTGCGAAGATGGAATGAAACCCACCGATTCGAAAGAATATTTGAAACATTTGGTTTTGCATGAACTTGGCCATGCTTACGATTCAAGCATTGGAAGAGTTTCCAGCAGTGTGGCATTTAAACTCCGCTTCGCACAAGATGTAGAAGCTCAACCTGCTGAAATTCGGAAGAAGCTTCATGGTTTTCGAGATTCGGATTTAAGTGGATGCTCGCAGTTGTTCGCTGAGATTTTTGCCTATAGATACATGTATCCCACTGAAGACAAAAGCGTGGATTCAAACTCGCAAAGGAAAATTGCGCAGTATTTTCCCCGTTGTTTTGAATATCTGAAGACAAAATGCCCTTTGCCAGAGACGACGAACCAGTTAACACGTTAACAGATTGGTAACGACAATCCAATTTGGACCAGGTAACTTAAACCATACACCTTGCGTTACCCCACGCAGCATCACTCACCCCATAGACATACCAGAGCGCGCCAGAGCTCGAGAGCCGCACTGCGCGGGCACAGTCAATGGAGTATTTGCTATGACATATTTAGAACAAAGCGCATTCAAAGTTCCAAGTCCTGCAGAAAGCGCGGATTTTTTGGGAGCGTCCCAGCTAACACAGATGCCCGCAGGCGGCTGCATCTTTATGAAGAATGGGAAGATCAAAATCGATACTAAGGTTTTGGAGGAAGATGGGATTCTGCCAAAGATCATCTCTGGAGAACCACTCACTCCCGGCGAAGCAACAACTATCAAGTTTCCACACAAATGCGGTATTGAAGTAGAACCTGCACCACCGGCAGTTTTGGAACCATATCTGCCGAACTGCAAAATAACTTCTTCAGAAGAAGAGCGCATGGCTGAAACAGTGAATAAATACTTCAACCGCATCGATCAATCAAACTGGTACGACTTAGGGAAAGATCACACCGTGCAGAAGGATGAGATTGTCGACTTTCTCGCTTCCGATGAAGCAAGCAAACTTTCAGAAGAAGAGCTGAAAGATCTTATCCGTGTATTGAAACGATTCGACGAGATCAAAAATGCAGAAACGGCAGTTTGGTCACACGAACAGAACGGTATTACCCGCGGTGACCTATGGGCTATTTCAAATCCGGGTAAATCACCTTGGACAAACGCCAGTATTATGCTATCGATTACGGAAGCATTGGCAAAGTAATTTCAAAACCTGCGTTGGCAAATCGCGTTTAGAGATCTGAATTGCAATTCGCCGATCTGAAAGCGTTGCAAGTTTCCGCAGGGGCGGTTTCTACGCACTTGGATTCACGCTGGATTCACACCGGGCTTAATACAGTAGGGCAACTTCTCCCCACAAATCCGCTTTTAACAGGAGCTTCCTATGCCCCTCGAATCGTCGCATCAACTTTCAACCAAACAAGAAGAACGCGGTTGGCTGAACTCAGCAGTGAATGATGCATTTAGCGTTGTTTCCAATCATCCTATAGAAACTGCCGTCGCCACAGCTGGTCTTGCTGGTGCTGGCGCTCTTGCCGTTATGTCCAAGGGGAAGTTAGGACTGTCATCGGCTAAAACAGTAGCACTCGATGAGTTCAAAGTAGTGAAAGGCAACCTTCCAGACGAACTTCAAGAGCTCAAAGCGCTACCGATAGAAAGAATTGTCGAATTAAAAGACGGTGTGCGCGCATTAGTTGATAAGGACGGTTTCTTAATTGCGGCACAAAGATCAGGTCGCGAGCAGAACTTTTTCGTCAGTAACAAATCCGGAAGTCTTACGGGCTACCTTCGACCGGACTCGGCCTATGGAGATGGATACTTGATTATGGCCGGATCTGAGGCGGCGAAACTGGCTCGCTCCAGCGGACTTGCGCATACTGCACAGGAGGCCAATGGAAGCAAATTTCTCTATGATTTCGGGTTCTTTGGCAGGGAATACACCTTTTCCAGAGAAGGCGGCAAGGCCCTGAGTTGGAAATCCGATGGTCATGGACTGCCCTATCAGAAACAGGCTATCACTGCATTCGAGAGCCTCAGTGCGGACTTAGAAAGGAGAGCCATGCGCCTTTACGTGAAATGATTTGATGCCAAAAACTCTCTACCCGTGCTCGGCACCTTCAGCTCGTGTTCCATGAGAAGCGCTTCGATCACCGGCTTCCTTCCCTTGATTTTTTCCGAATCCCTTTTGGTTTCCTCGAAACTTCGGGGTTGCCGGAGCCTGAGGCGATTCGCTCGAATCGTTGTCCTCTCCGTGTAAATGCCCCTTTGCTTTATCTTCAAGTTCAATTTCGCGCTGTGACTTCTCTCCGCCGCGCTGGCGACCCTTTCCGGCCTTCATTGGTTCACTGTTCTTCTCCATAAAACCCCCTGTCGTAAGTTCCGGTTAGCCTTTTGAAGATTCCAGCATCACACGAACTTGCCATCTAAACTTACCGGTCTTACTGACCTTCCAATATGTTGTCAGTTCCCTTTGCAAGAGTTTTGTAAATGACGCAAAAGCCAGAAACAATCAGCAAGTGGGAACTTGGGAGCCCAATAATCACTCAGGTTTCCAATACCGAAGACACCATGAAAGCCGCTGGTAGTACACTCATGTGAGAAGCGGGCGCAGGAACTCCACTACCTTTTGGGGGTCTCAGCTAAAGAACCTGGCGCGGTAGAAGGATAATTGGCAACTCATGGTAAGCGTCTGGGCAATAGCAATCGGCTTCATATTCCTCAATTCCATTTTCGTCGCAGCCGAATTTGCGACTGTGGCTGCAAGGACGACGGTGATTCGTAAGTCGGCGCTTTCCGGCAACGGTTTGGCGTCCCATCTACTGCCGATTTTGGAGACTCCGCGCAGACTGGACGAGTATATTGCCACCTGTCAAATTGCCATTACGTTTTCGAGCCTGATCTTGGGCGCATATACAGAGACGCATTTCGGTCCGATTTGGGCAGCTTTCCTGGTGAACGTGTTCAAATTCGATCACACTCTTGCGGCGCGCATACCTGTATCATCCGGACGTTTTTACTTTTCTGCAAATTCTCATTGGCGAACTCCTGCCCAAATCGATATCACTGCAGCACTCTGAGCCGATCGCGTTGTTTATGTATTGGCCTCTCAGAGTTGCATCCGTAATTCTTCGCCCTTTCATCTGGCTTTTCAATGGCAGCGGCGTAGCACTGCTGAAGATTCTCGGAGTGCCGGCTTCTTCACATAAACATGTTCATTCGCTGGATGAAATTGCGCTGTTGCTAACGCAAAGCAAAGATGGTGGTCTGCTGGAGCCAGAGGAGCATGAAAGGCTGCACCAAGCGCTCGAATTAAGTGAAAAAACAGCCAAGCAGATCATGATTCCTCGACCGAGAGTTGCGTCGATTTCCAATGAGCTCAGCATGGAAGAATGCTATCGCCGTGCATTAGTCAGCCCATACACCCGATTGGTAGTACATGGTGCGGATGTAGACGATGTGCTCGGCTGCGTTAACGTCAAACAGGTGATTCAAGCCTGGTTTTCTCATGGTGAGAAAGCCAACTTAAAAGATCTGATTACGCTGGCCCCAATCATTCCGGAAAACCTTACGCTAAGCCGATTAATAACGCTGCTCAAAGCGAAGCATTCACATGTCGCGTTTGTTATGGATGAGCACGGCAGCATGATTGGGCTCGTAACAGTGGGAGATATTCTGGCAGAACTTATTGAGGACATTGCCTCTGATGAAGTCAAAAAGCCAGAAGTGGTCGATGTTTTAGAAGACGGGCGAATTAGGCTCTCTGGCACGTATAAGTTGCACAGAGCTACGAAGTTTTTGGGCGAAATACGCGACAGCGAAGCAGAAACAATAAACGGCCTGGTCGTAGAGATTTTGGAGAGAGTTCCTACCGCAGGTGATGTAGTTGAGCTTGAAGCGGCGACTATAACCGTTGAGAGGGTAGAACATCACGCGGCAACCGTTGTGACCGTCAAGCGAAAGGGGACGGCACAAAATGTTTGAGTTCGGAGTAATTTTCCTTTTGATTTGCTTCAATGCGTTATTCGTTGCATCTGAGTTTGCAACCGTGGTAGCGCCAAAACAATCCATTGAGAAACGCGCCCTCGACGGTGATAAGACAGCGCAAGCAATAGTCGCAGTCATCAAAGAACCGGCGCGGCAAGACCGTTATATTGCCGCATCGCAAGTAGGTATCACAATCGCCAGCTTATCGCTGGGCATGTATGGCGAAGAAGTCATTGCGCACTGGATTACAAAGTACCTGAGCGCAACAGGGCTTGTTGAATTGGCTGCGGTGCACATTGCTGCCTCCGCACTAGCTTTGGTGCTCCTTACATACATGCACGTAGTTCTTGGCGAAATTGTGCCCAAATCATTGGCGTTGCAAAAGTCAGAGCTGGTGATGTTTCTATTGATCAAACCCATGTTGTTTTTCATGGCGCTGTTCAAACCAATCATCTTTGTATTGAACGGGCTCAATACATTTCTACTCAAAACCTTTTTCGCTATAGATCGAACCAAATCGACCACACCTGCCTTTTCAGCGGACGAAATTCAATTGATCCTGGAAGAAAGTGAAACAGAAGGCATCATCAGCGATGAAATCGGCAGCGTCATCAAACAAATGTTCGACTTCGGGGAGCTGGTTGCCGAAGACATAATGGTGCCACGTGTCCACGTGGTAGCCTTGCCGATAAGACCTACGCGTGAGCAAGTCGAAGAATGCATACGCACAGCCGCCCACTCGAGATTCCCCGTTTACACCGAAGACAAGGACAACATTGTCGGCACAGTACACATCAAAGATCTAGCGGCATTGCTTGAAGAATATAACGATAATGCTCTTACAATACATCCGGTGCCGTTTCTGCCCCTGTCATCTCCGCTAAAGACAGTGCTGGAGTCAATGCGAGAGTACAGCACGCACATGGCGGTTGTGCTGGATGAGTACGGTGGAACCGCAGGCATCATCAGCACTGACGATATCTTCGAAGAAGTGATCGGCGAAATCGACGAATCGATAACGCGGCACAAAATCGAAGCTCTGGACAACGGAACGCTGCGAGTCGACGGAACAGTCCACCTGTATGAACTGGAAGAGTATTTGAACATCTCGATGGAAGACGAGGAAATCGAAACGCTGAGCGGATTGGTTCTCGATCGCTTGAGACGCCCTCCACGCGTCGGCGACAGCTTCAAATACAAAGGCGTGACGATAGCCGTAAGCAAGGTCAAAGGACGCGGCGCGCATACCTGTATCATCCGGACGACGGAATCTATGGGTGACTGAGGCGCACACCGCAAACCAACCATTTGGCATCTGAAAAGCCGGAGAAGCCAATACTCCGCCCATCCTGTGCAACAATGTAGCCGGTGGTCTTGCTTAGTTAAGGCCATCAGGAACCCTCGGAAAGACACATGAAAGTTACCGCAGCGCGCTGGTTTTTGACTTTTGTCTTGTTGCTTACATGCGCCTTGTTCCCCAACGCGGCACGCGCAGATGTCGAGCATGACATGCAGTTGTGGACTCCGATCACGTTAGATGAACCTATTCGGGGTAAGCTTCGTGGGTATTTCGAAGTAGTTCCTCGCATTGGCTACGACGTTTCACATATAAGCCAGCTTTTGGTGCGTCCCGGTATGGAATGGCGGCAAACCGAGAATCTGGGCTTCTTTGCCGGCTATCTATGGCAGACAAACTACAGCAATGAAAACAGCCAAGTCGTGCATGAAAACCGCATCTGGCAGCAGATTCTGTACCACAAGAAGATGAAACGAGTTTCGATGTACAACCGACTAAGACAGGAACAACGCTTTCTTGGTGGTGTGAATGGTTGCAGCAATAGAATGCGCTACATGCTGAAATTCAACTACAACCTGAATAAACGGTTCTATTTGACGACCCAAGATGAGCTCTTCATCAATCTGAACTCGCTGGAAGGTGGTCCACAGGGCGGCATTGATCAAAACCGCTATTTTGTCGGGGTCGGCATAAAAACCATCAAGAGAAGTCGTGTAGAGGTGGGTTATCAACTTCAGTACGTGAATCGAACTGATGAATTCGACGACCAGGCCAATCACGCAATCGTAATCCAAACTTTCGTCGGGTTACGAGACTGAACCAGCCTGTTTCGAATGCAACTTTGCACCACCCTGTGGCGTTATCAACGGACTGCCCCGGGTTGTCAACCACTGACAACCTGAGAGTTTGAACCTTTCAATTTTGCTTCGGTAAAAGCAAATTGAAAGCTATTTTCGTTGCGAACAGCCCCAAAATTGAAACACGCAGGCTCGTATCGGCGTCAGGCTCGTTATGCAAAACCCGTTTTCACGTGAGGAGGAACTCATGACATCGATCGCCGGCAAGAACCTACGCCAGGATTTACTTTCTTCTCTGGTGGTGTTTCTCGTTGCGCTACCTCTGTGTATGGGTATTGCTATCGCCTCCGGTGTACATCCGGCAGCAGGTCTTATCACAGGCATAATCGGCGGCATAGTCGTCGGAAGCTTGTCAGGCTCGCCTCTGCAGGTCAGTGGACCTGCTGCAGGCTTAGCGGTCATTATCTGGGAAATCGTTAGCAAATACGGCGTTCCCGCTCTAGGTCTAATTCTTGTAGTCGCCGGACTAACGCAGGTGGCATTTGGAGCGTTCAAACTGGGCAGAATCTTTCGCGCTGTGTCACCAGCGGTGGTGCAGGGAATGTTGTCCGGAATCGGCGTTTTGATTTTCGCCAGCCAATTCCATGTGATGTTGGACGATAAACCTAAAGGCAGCGGACTCGAGAATTTAGTCGCAATTCCAAAGATTCTGGCTGACGTTGTTACTCTCAATCATGACTTCAATCATCTCGCGGCATTAATCGGATTGATCACGATTGCAATCATTATGTTGTGGGAAAAACTTCCCCTGACAAAACTGCGCAATGCAATTCCACCTACACTCATATCCGTGTTGGCGGCAACCGTACTTGCAGCAGTGATGAATCTCGAAGTCAAACACGTTGAGCTTCCCAGCAATATTCTCAACGCTGTTCATTGGCTCGATTTGTCTCTTGTGCCACAGCTCGGTTGGGTAATTCTGACACAAGGTTTGATCGTCGCATTCATCGCGAGTGCAGAAACACTCCTCAGTGCAAGCGCAATTGACAGAATGGCTCCGGAAAACAAAGCCAAATATGACAAAGAATTGGTGGCGCAAGGCGTTGGTAACACTCTCTGCGGTGTCGTCGGTGCCCTGCCTCTCACCGGAGTTATCGTTCGCAGTTCGGTCAACGTAAAGGCCGGAGCGAAAAGTAGACTCTCAGCCATTCTTCATGGTGTATGGCTCTTGCTCTTCGTTGTCGCATTTCCGACGCTGTTAAAACAAATTCCCACGGCAGTTCTTGCTGCGCTGCTCGTTTACACGGGCTACAAGCTCTTGAACATCAGCGAGATCAAGGCTATCGCCAAGCAAAGCAAAACCGAGGTTCTAATCCTTCTTGCCACCATGGCAACCATCGTTGCAGTCGACTTACTGACTGGTGTTCTGGCAGGTATCGCGCTTTCAATTCTCAAAATTCTCTACGTATTCTGCAAGATAGACATCGTAAAAGAAGAAGAGGAGGAACAAGTCACTTTGAACCTTCATGGCGCAGCGCCCTTCTTGA
>DTSE01000145.1 GCA_012965515.1 Candidatus Melainabacteria bacterium
CCTCAACAGCCGTCGGCCGGAACGCTGAGACGTTCGCTGTCATGCGCCACGCCAGGGGAAGTGGCTTCTTCGGAAGCCACTTCCTCTGGTGCGACCATCCGCGAATTTTTCCATGGAGGCGGGCGATTTTGTCAAGGGAGCTGAAAACCCTGATGATTTCGTCCGCTTTCATATCTTTTTGGTCCTTTTTTGCACTTTTTGGCACATCAAAGAAGTGTTTTCCGGGCGAAAACACTGTTGATGCCAGGTTTTTGCTGGCGCTCTGTCCGAATTTACGTGCTATCCGTTTGCCAGATGCACTCTTTTTCCATTCGTGGTCTTACTTAGAGAGCAAGCCACCTCGGTGGTTTTCGTGCTGGGTTGCCTCAATTTTCTTTACGACCTCTGCAAGCAGGATCAAAAAGCGGCACGAGCTAACCCAGCGTCCAGCAGGGATTCCTGATATTCGGTTTTCTCCTTTAAAACGTGATATGCAATTGTTGCCAGCTTTCTAGCCACGGCAACGACGGCTACTTTCTTGCCTTTTCGGCGTTCTATATCGTGAAACATTTTTCGCAAGTTCGAACTTGCGTGTATGGCGCTCCAGGCGCCTTGAACAAGCATCCAGCGCATGAGTTTTGAGCCACACTTGGTGATTCTTCCGTTTCGGCGCGTGTCGCCACTGGAGTAAACGCGAGGAACCAAGCCAAGAAATGCGGCTACTTGCTTAGCCTTTTTGAAGCGTGTGATATCGCCAACTTCAGCGATGAATGCGATCGACATCAAAACGTCAAAGCCAGGAATTGTCTTCAGTAGTGCTACATCAGGGTTGCTGCGCGAAATGTATTTGACTTTCGCGTCTTGTTCGGCGATTTTCAGTTCTAGAAAATCGATAATCTCCAACTCGTCATCGACCTGCTGGCGACGGCTTTCTGTCAGTTTTACCTCGTTCAGTTTCTGTCGCCCTTGGATAGTGAACGGGGAGAAAATACCTTTGTTTTCTTTGTCCAAATGCGCATGCACACGAAGTTTGTGTTTGACGGCGCTGCGAACTAATTGCGCGCGATGCCGAACCAGCTCACGAAGCATTCGTTCCTGGCGAGTTGGTTGGTAGCAGGTGGGAAGGTAATCTTTGGCGATCAATTCCATCAGCAGCCTGCTGTCAATTTTGTCTGTCTTACAGCGTGTCTGGGCGATCAGCTTAATGGACCTGGCGTCGCCCATATGCACGGTGTGACCCATCTCCTGTAGCTCTTCAACGAGCCATTCGTAGCCGCGACAGCTTTCGACAACACATTCCAGTCCGTGGAATTGTTTGAAGTACTTTCGAATCTGCGAAAGTTCGTTCGGCAAGGTTATTTGCTCCAGAACGCGACCGGTAGAATCGCCGAGTGCAACAACACTAGTTTTTTTGTGAAAGTCGATGCCAGCGAATTTTGCTTTGATGAGTTCCGTGGTATGTATGGACATGGTGAAAACCTCCAGATCGGGTAGAGTCCGTGAGCCTTCGTGGCTTCATTCAACTTGGTACCTGCCCGGTTTGGAATATTTTTGGACCTCAGAGTGATGGGAGTAAAGCGCGCGCAGTGCAGCTTTACGATGTGAACGATGCAGGGCTGTTCCCCCTGGACCGCCTCCATACCATTTTGTTTCTCAACTTTGTATTAGTAGATATAGTAAATTCTGAAACCGGACAAAAAATTTCAGTAGCTTAGGTGCGGCATTCTTGCCGCCCGCCGATGTTTTCGAGTTCTTCGGACAGCTTATTGCGGACGCGGGTACGGGAAGAATCGATCGTACTTGAGCAGTTGCTCCCAGCCGCTGCGCTCACTTCTGAGCTGCAGTGTGCGTCCTGCATCGCCGGGTTGTCCTCGCCTGCCATATTGTTCTTCAAGGTTTTGGCGGAAGGTGATGCTGTCGCGCAATTCCGCGTTGGTTCGTGCCTGAATTTCCTGCACCCGGCGAAATGTCGGATCACTTTGAGCGACGCGGGCAGCCTCCGCATCACGCAACAGGTTACCTGTGGGATCTAGTCGCATCAGCTCGCGCCGATTGCCAGCAGGATTCACCATATAGTTCTCAGCTGCCAAACGAGCGTACGAGCGGTTTTCTCCAGAAACATTCGAGGTGATTGATTGGTTAAGTTCTAAACTAGTGTCGCGAACACGATCTCGAGCCCGGGAATATTGCAAAGGATCGATGCCCTGAAGTTCACGCCGTTCACGATCAAGAGCCGTATTTCCGTTTCGATCCGCATCTCTGAGCAGCTCCCGCATGCGAGGTTCAACATCGGCAAAGTTGGCCTTGCCTTCGCGCACGGCTTTCGCCAGCAAACCAAACTCCATTGATCGCTGATTTTCCGTAGCTGGCATTTGCTGAGGGACTTGCAATTGGACTTCAGAAGGCCTGTTGTCGCCGGCTTGGGTTAAGGGCGATCCGGAGCCCGCGTCTGAAACGGTGCCTGGATTAACGGCTGCGAACTGCAAGTTTGCATAGGGGTTATCGATTACTGACGGCAAGTCTGGTGTGCGTGTGTAGGCACTTGTGGCAAACTGGCTTAGATCTCTATAGTTAGCCACTGGATCAAGTCCGGCACTTTCCAGATCAACGCTGGGCGTGCCTCTATCGCCGAGCGGTGTCGGTTGAAATTGCTCGGTAGCAGCGCCGTCGGAGCGTGTACTCATGTTTAGAGGAAAGGCGTTCAATAGTAAACGGAGATGTCACTAAATTACTTCACAGAGCGTGAAGCGACTGTGAACGGGTTTGATAGCTAAATGCCGGACAGTACACTGCCCGGCATTTGACCTTCCCAGAAATTGCTGCAACTTCAGGGTTCTTTCAATCAACCCGTTGCATGAAGTCATTCTGCCAGCCGACAGCAGAATAAATCCGGACAGTCCCGTTTCAAATTTGTGTATGAACCCCCTCCTTTGGAGGCGGTCTTTTCGGATTTTCAGCGCTCCCGGGAGGACTTTTGGGGGTTTCCCGTCGGTCAAGCGAATGTCACGGGCGCCCGTTAGAGTGTTCACAACCAAATTGCCTGGGCATTAGCCCTCCCTGATTCACTCGATTCTTATGCGCCAACCCAATTGGCGGAGTTGCCGCATTTAGGAGCTTTATGTCGCGCGCCGAGTTTTCCCTGGACTCAACCGCAAATCAGTCTTATGCAGACGATGCAGAATCGAAATTCGCGTCCAATGCAATGGATGAAGTCAATGCTTTTCGCGAGCTGTATCGAGCAGCGACTACTCAGGAGCTTTCAGAAACTTCGACCACCATTGCTGCCGCAGAAACAGCAACTGTTTCACATGGACTACCTGATGTTGCCATCGTCGGATTGGAAGGTGAAGACTTCTCGCCTGATGGTAATACGGATATTGCATCCGTCAGCGAGGGCACGTTGCCTGCCGACGGTGAACAGATAGACATCGCCGCTGAAGTTGCTGGTGAGCAGCAACCGTTAAATCCATTCGAAATCGCATGGAATGGTTTCACAAAAGAAATCACTGAAGACCCCCTTAGCCTAGCTGGTAGTGCGATCTTTGGGTTTGTAGCTACTGCCGCACTGCTAACGCTTTCTGCTCCAATAGCCATTGTTGTAGGCACGGTTGCGGCGGCGTATGGAATTACTGAGCTTTGCAAAGCCGTGCCGGAAATATTGCATGACGCTGATGTAGTCAGCAATCCGGACAAGTTCACAGCAGAAGAGCGGGCACAATCTGTATCTGATCTCGAAGGTCTTGGCGAAGCGACTGCAAATAATCTGGCAGCTTCCGTCGGCGGACTTGGTGCAATGGCAGTGAATGGCACCGTACTCGCGGCTGCACGCAAGGGGATTTCCGACGTCACCGACTCCATCGTCAACGGAATAAAAGGCAAACCCGACGTTGATTCACCTGGTACTCCCCATGCCGATGGTCCCAACCGCAGCGATGAGCCTAACGGTGATCAGTCCACAAATAGGGATGAGCCAAATGGCGATGAATCCGGAATAGGCGACGCATCTACCAAAGCTGATGAAGAAGACTATGTAGATGCTGACTTTGAAGATGATCTGGATATTCGCGATATTTTCACGGTCACAGGGGAGCGGCAAGTTCTTCGCTTTGGACAGACGCGTGCGGTCTTGGATGATGGCAAGCTAGTTGGTGCTGTTTTGAAGGATGGAACAATTGTTCGATCGATTCGCACTCCTGAAGATCCAGAGCTGGACGGTTTCTACTTTGAAGAGATATTTCCGCCTGGTCATCAATTAGCTGGTCAGCCGAAAAGCGCATATGAGTTACTTCGCTACTCAATTGATGACAATGGCAACCTGGTGCGATGGGGTAAATCAGAGGACATTACATTTGGACCTAATGGAGAGATCACCACAACGCTGAAGCCGTCTATGTTTACCGCCGCATCTGAAAATAGTGCTGGTGCGATTCGAGATGTTTCCGATACTTTTGGAGCACTTCCTGAAAAGGTAAGGTTGCTCTTCTTCGATAACAAAGGCAAGATAGAACTCTCGGAAAAGATCACCGATCAGTATCCTGAGTTCAACAACATCAATGACTTCGATCTTTACGAAAGTCGCTTTACTCCTGGGCTCTATAACTTTAAGACCCAACGTCTAAGTCTTGCAGAATTAACTCTGTTAGAAGATCCCCCATATATTCAACTTAGTAAGAACTTTACGAATACAGTGCGTCATGAGCTTGGTCATGGAATCGATGATGCACTTGGTCAGTTCTCTCAGTCAGCCGAATTCGGGGCCGCATACATGAAGGGGCTCTATCGGTACTCGCAACTCTCAGAAGAAAGCAAGGAGCGTTTGTCATATTTCGTTCCAATTAAAGCTGGATCCGTTGACCGAAACCGTGGGCAGAAAGAATTATTCGCTGAATTTTTCAATAAGTACTATGGCAATCCGGCAGACGAGATGCAGTTCCACCCTGATTTCGACGAAGAGCGCATGAGAATTCAACAAGAGCTGTCTGAGGTTTTCTCAGAAGTAAAATCGCTGGTTGATGGCAAACTTGTGGAGTTTGACTATTAGGCAATCAATATTCAGCCGATGTATTACGATTGTGCAACCTGCAAATCTGAAACATTTTGGGCAAGCACATACTCATAGTTGTTCGACAACATCACGCTTCCGTTTGGAAGCTTAGTTGCGCTATAGAAAGCAGACAAATCGGAATTTGCATAAATGGTACCTCCGTTCACACGAATAGCTCGATATTGATTAAGCTGCTCTGGTGAGATAAAAGCCATTTGATTAACGAAGCCTTGCCCTCTGTTTGCTTGGTACAAGATTGGAAGACCGGTACTGCTATCAATCGATGCGATTTTGAAATCTTGTTGCTCATACCTTACGGCGTCACCGACTTTAGCTTGGGTCGGATTGAATGGAACGTATTTGGGGGCGAGCGCCTCTTTCAAGATTGCCATTGGTACTTCCTGTTTAACTGCGTCGGGTTTCCTGAATTTTGCAGAACCGTCCGGATTGTGCCCGATGAAAATCCAGCCAAGATCGCGTTCGCCATTAGACCGCAGTAGCTCATATTTTTCTCCGACGACAAGCGCTCTGTTTGGATTTGCATTCACGAACTCACCGAGCGAAATGTCTTTCAGTCCGTCGTTGGTCAAAACGACATTCCCAGGTTGCTTGGATGTTTCACTCGAAACTCTCCACTGTGATGAGCCGTTGTAGTTGACGTGATCTCCCGGTTTGAGATTGAGTTGATTCAGTTTGTGGATTCTTGTGTTTTCTGGTCTCGGGAATTCTCTGCCAGGGTGGTGAGTCGGAACCTGTGCATAGTCTAGTCCGGCTTTTCGTTGACGTGGGTCGAATATTTTTGAAGTTCCATCTATACGAACTTCATTCCATGCATGGTTGCCGCTCAAATTCTTAGGATTTTGGGGACCAATATGACCGGAGTGTCCGAGTACGAGTGTTGCGTCAAGTCCAAAGTCGTCTGCCAATGTCTTGAAGAGATTTGCTTGTTGGAGGCAAACACCAGCGCCTTCACCGCGTCGCGCCATCTCGATGTAGTTGCCGAGCAAGATTCGCTTTCCTTGATTAGCTTTTAGAAAATGTTTGTAGCTTTCATCGATCATGTTTTCGGTCCAACCGTGCGGATTCATTTTTTGTTTGGAGAATTGTGCCAAGGCTTCCGCAAGCTTGTTGGGGTCTGCTTTTAATGAGTCGAAGCGTGCATGTGCTTCTTGCATTGTTTGTCTAAGTACAGCATCTCGTGAGCGATCTACGACGTCGAACACGACTGGGGTTCCATTTGGTGCAACCCAGTTATTGTTGAATTCTGCTCTTATATCGTGACTTACAGTTTGAACACCATCTACCAAACGTTCTGAGATTTCATTGCCATCTTGAAGTCGGTTCGATTGGCGCAATGCTTCAGGATTTGCGACATTGTCAACTTCACCGGGAGCGACACGGTATTCCATCGGTCTTCTTCTGAAGTAGGCACCGCCAAACGCAATGCGCTCGCCGCCCATCTCGATTACATCCCCTGGCTTCAGCGGCAATCCGCTGTCAGGCACCACTTGCCCATTGAGTGTCGTGGGATTTTCCGAAACTGGTTTCAGGACAGGACCATTAGGTGTCAACTCAATCTCGCTGTGAAATCTACTGGCGGCCGGAGATAACAGCTGATAGTCACTAATTTCACCGTTTCTGCCCAAGAAGATGCTTCTGCCACTACGTGGACTTATATTTACTTCGCCCAGGCGAATGTATTCATCCGAGATCTGTGCACTCTTAAAGAAGTTGCGTTGGCGTACTGCCTCCGGAGTGGTGGCTGCTCTAACCGGAATCGATTCTGGTCCGTCAGCATACGCTCCCATCCGCGCCGGTATTACGTTGTCCAATGCTTCGTCGGCAGACATTTTGGCGCGATGGCTTTCAGCGATTCTTGCCCGAGTTGCGTCAATCACTTCAGGGGCAATGGCTGCTTCCGCTGTGGCTTCGCCGTTTGCGGGAGTGGCGGATTCCGTGGTCACAGAATCGCGGGATGTATACTTTCCTGCGCCTCGCATCGCTGATTCCAAGCCGGCAGACATACCAGAGCCCAAACCGAAACCGACTAAGAAAGACTGCGGTAAATGGCTTGCGTCGAAGTGACCGTTCGCGAGCCCGACTGTACCTTCAATTGCCACATTGGTGGTGCCGCCTAGAACACCGTACGCAGTCGATTGTCTTGCCATGCCGCTCAAGCTGTTTTTCAATACACCTTCCGTGACTACTCTGCCGCTTGCTTCAACTGTGGATCTGAGCGCTGTGGTCAAAGCTGCTCGCTGCTCTGCGGTTGCGCCTGTCGATGCGATTTTGTTGACGATGGCGTTGAGGGATTGTTCGGTGATGGGCTCGCCGCGAACGACAGAGTGAGAAACAACGTTATTGATTTCTCTCTCCAGAGTAGCCATGCCGTCGTTCTTCAACACGGATTGGAGAACGTCTTTGCCTGTCTGATTGCCGGCTTGTTGGACGAGGTTCTTTTCCAGCTGTTGGGCGGCTGCGGTGGAGAAACGACCGGCAGCTACTTTGCCAACTTGTGCGAAGGCTGCGAATGTTTCCGGTCCCAAAACCGAGAGTCCGGCGGTTGCACCGCCAATCGCGCCGTCTTTCAAAACATTGCTCAAGGTCAAATCGTAGTCGTTGCCTTGAATCGCTTTCTTCAGTGCGATGCGTCCGGCAGCGCCGATTGCTACGACTGATGCCAGCGCTACGAGACCCACACCGCCTGTTGCTACACCAACTGCGACACCACCGACGATCACAGCAGCTTGGAACATTTTTTCTGCGAATTTTTCTTTGGACTCTTGGTAATCTTTCAAGGCTGCAGTGAAGAGTTGGTTTGCTTCTTCTTGTTTTTCCGGCGGCAGCTTTTCGTAACGTGCTTGGAAGTCGCTCAGCATGGCAGCTTGATTGTTAAGTGCGCGTTCGAGAACTTCTTGCGAGCCGTCAGGAGAATAGCCGGACTCGCTGTGGAGAGCGCGTTCCAGATTGTCGTAGAAATCTTGTCTGCCGTCGACTTCGCCGGCGGTGAGGTATGTTCTGAAATTGTTTTTCTCTTGATCGCTAACGTGTGCGAGTACATCTTCATCTAATGACGAACCGTACTTACGCGTGTATTCATCTTTGAGGGCTTGCTTCTCTTCAGAAGACAATCCTTTGAGTTGTGACGCGAACGCTTCGGCTTCAGTGCCATCTTTGATGACAGAAGCACGCAGTTCGTCGACCAGGGTCATCTTGCCGCCCTGTTGAGTGAGCGTGTCGATCAATTGCTTATCTTCATTTGAGATCAAACCGCTGTCGTAGAGCTTTTGTCTTTCTTCCGGGCTTACAGTTGCAGCTTCGCTGAAGAAACTATCTCCGCGCAGATTGAGCTTTGCTTTTTGATCTACCGTCAGACGTCCGTTTTGGTAGATGGCTTGCAAGTATTCGTTTTCTTTCGGCTGTGCAGGAACTGCGCCTCGTCCGCCGTATGCAGCTGTTTGCGAGCCGGGTGTTGCGGCAGTGATGTACTCATCAATGGCTGTCTTGATTTGTCTTTCGACATCGCTAAGACCTTCTGCGTTACCCGAGAGCTTTTGACGGAGGGCGCTGTCTTGAAGAACAGCTTCGATGTCGGCAATTGCATCCTTGCCTTCGACGCCGTTGAGCTTAGCGGCAAACAACTTGTCGATTGCTTCTTGCTTGGGTGGTTGACCCGTCTCCGCAACCTGCGCGAGCAAGCGGGACGAAGCTACTTGTCCGAGCTCATCGAGTTTTTCATGTAGGAAGGTATCGACTTGCGCGCGGAAAGCTGCATCGGTTTTGTATCTTGTTGCTTCTTCCGGCGTCATGCCTGCGATAGTTGCAACGGCTGTTTTGGAATGGGGAGATGTGGTAACGAGATCGCTCAAAGAACGGATTACCTTTTGCGAATCTTCGTAACTGCCGGCGGCGAGTTTTTTGTCGAGCAGTTTGAGAATTGTGGCAGCTTCTTCTGCATTGCCGCTGCTCTTTAACTCGTCTTCGATCTGTTTTCTAAAAGCTGCTCCGGCTGCTGGATCTTTCAATGTTTGCCAGTCTTTCTGGCTGAGTGATTCGATAGCGACGTATCTTCCTTCTTTGTCTTTGCTATCGAGGATTTGCGAAACGACGGAGCCGTCTTTTCCGTGGACCAGGCGATCTTCCCACTTCTTCGGTTCGTTATCGTTGCCGGCTTTTTCGAAAGCCTCATGCACTTTGTTGTAGAAGGAGAGTGCATTCTTTTCTTCATCCGTCTTTGCTTCACCGCCGCTTTGTGCGAGTTGTTGCCCTTGGGCGAACAGCTTTCTTTCGCTTTCGGTGGCATGCTCTGCGGCGTTGGAGATGGCATCTTTGTTGTCGAACCAACCGAAGATTGTTCCGGTGTTGTCTGCTGCGATTGTCGCCAGCGAGACCTGACCGTTTTTCAAAATGTCCATCGCTTGAAGAAGCTTGCTATCTACTTCTTTGCTTTCAACTGCTTTACGCAATTTGTCGAAGCCGGTGCCTTCGGTCAGTCGGTCGAAGTCCAGATCGCCTTTGACCAGACCTTCGACGAAGTTGAAACCTACGACCGCAACTTCTCCGCCCGGGATCAATGAAGCAATGTTCTTGATGATGCCGCTATTGCCACCGTCTTGGTGAACTTTGAATGCTTCTACGATTTGTTTTTTGAACTCTTCGTTGTTGCTCAGATTCTTACGAGCTTCTACTGCTGCCGGGCTGTCACCGCGCAGAGCGACGCTGAAGTAGTCGAGGTTTCCTTTTTCGATTGCGAACTTAGCAAACGCTTCGATGTCTTGTGCGGTTCTTTGTTCTACTGGCTTGCGAGCGAACTCCACAGCTTTCTTCGCATCATCGGAAAGTCCGGCGTCTTTGAGCGCGTCTTCAACTGATTTGCCGTAGTCTCGTTGAAAGTCATCTTTCAGTTGTTGCTGTTGTTCTGCATTGAGAGTGGCGAAGGTTTCGATAACTCGGCGCTCTGCATCGCCGCGGTCGCCGCCCATTGCAGAAAGCGAAACCATCAAGTTGCCGGCGTCATTGGAGCGTCCATCGCGCTTGTTAAGGCTGGATTCAGCCTTTCTGTAGTCTTCGTCGCCGAGGTTGTCTTTAAGCTCTGTGCGAATGTCGCGGTGATCGGTGTTGCCGTTGGTATTGCGATAAGCGTCTTCGATGGCTTTGCGGTCTGCTGCATTCAACGAATCGAGCAGTCTGTGGATTTTGTCATTGTCCGGCTTTTCGCCGTTGATTGCTTCGTAGAGTTCGTGTGTGGTTTGTTTGACAGTTTGTTCGTTGAGCTTTGGTGCTTCTGCCGGTTTGGGCTGATTGGGATTTGCCGGTGTTTCGGTATTTCCGAGTGTCACATTCGGCAAGTGCTGTTCAGCCGTTTGCTGACCGTTGCTGTTTCTCCACAGAGCTTGATTGCTGTTTTCAATCGTCTCGTTTTGCATTCTGCTCGATGCGGCTGTTGTCGAATCAAGCTTCGTCGGCTCTTTGACCGAGGTTTGGTCAGTTACAGCATGAGTTTGTGCAGTGGTGGGGGCCATTGTGCTTGCCTCGGGAGCGCTGCGCGCTAGAAACGGGGGGGCGGAAACCGCGGGGAGTTGGGGCGAAGGGGCGGGCTGACATGTACACAATGCCGGCCGGGTAGTTAATACCGCCGGAACAATTTGTGTAAATCTTGTGTATGCGCAACTGGTGGTCGGCTCGGGCTGAGGCAGCGAAAAACGCGCAAACGCCAACCAGTTCAGCCGTTTGCCAGATTAAACAGAAAAACGACCTCCGCCCAGGCGGTGCCGTTTAATCTTTCAGGCTTAGTTTTTGAACTAACTGCCAGCTGTTTTATTTACGTCAGAGACATCAAGCTTGTATCCAACACCGTGAACATTCACGAGTAGCTTTGGATAACCTGCGGCTTCTAGTTTTTCTCTTAGACGCTTTACGTATACACGTACAGTGTCAGTAGAAATCTCCGATGATGTTTTCCACACGCGCCCAATCAGAGCTTCTGCGCTAAACACTTGATCTGGATGTCTGGCTAGAAATTCAAGTACGGAGAATTCAGTCGCCGTCAGCTTCAATTCTTTGCCGTCGATTAGAACCTTGTGTGCATCAGGGTCTATGTTGAGTGGTCCGACATTTGCTACACGTGTGGCAAGCACTTTCCCTCGTCTCATCAGGGCGTTCAAGCGTGCCGTCAATTCACGCAAATCGAACGGCTTAGTTAAATAGTCATCGGCACCCGAATCCAGACCCTTTTCTTTGTCCGAGATTTCGTCCTTGCCCGTGAGAATCAAGATCGGCGTGGTTCCACCGCGCGACCGATACCACTGACACAGCTCTATGCCTGACACTTCGGGCATCGTCCAGTCAATGACGAGTACGTCGTACTGCACCTGAGTCATGTACTCACGCGCTTCTGCACCGTCCGAGGCGAGATCGACATTCCACTTGTGGTGTTCAAGCCAGGCGCTGACCGACTGAAGCAATTCAGGATCATCATCTGCCAACAGAACCTTGGGCATGGTAATTCTGGTCTCCGGGTCCTAGAAAAACGGCTAAGCGATTATGAAAACCACGACTTAATAAGAGACTAAGTTAGCACACAAGGTTGTCATTGCGATCAGGATTCCAGTCTTATTCAAGATATGCTTTTCTCGGCGCCTCTTGAATTCGGTCAAAGTTCTGTATGCGCTTGCGAACACACACCGGAAAGCCACGCAGGTTGCTTTCCAGAACCTCCCTGGGAGCGCAGGCGGCTCGCCTGCTTTTTGAAGTCTTACTACCGGTAGTCATTGAAGCTAGCCGCTTCTTTACTACAGACCTTACCGAGTGAATCGTAAGCAAGAATACAAAAGCAAGTTTCGCGAAAATAGGCTAAGTAATCAGGAGGCTCTCAGAGAGCTTTATGAGAAATGGAAGTTTGACAACGTTCAAAGTTGTTTTTTCTTGATTGCCAAAAAGTTTGGAATATAAACAGCGTGGATTCGCCTGTCTAGCAGATGAGTGTATATACGTGTTGATACGTGTCTGCTCTGCCGTCGCGCATTGCATGCGCTTCTTGCCCAAGCGTAAACAAAAAAGTCACAGATTTTCCGGATTTGCTTCGGTCGTCACGCATATGTTTTGCACAGCCCGCGTTGGGCTCAGTTTCTAGAAACCGGCAAGCCGAGATGTCTGCGTTTTCATAGCAGCTAGTTTTTCGTATTCGCATACAGGAGATTCCTACATGTTCCATGAACAAGATAATAACCAGGATGGTAAGCTCGGAAAATTCAAGCATATTGACCGTGACCGCGACTCAGACATCGATATTGATATCACCATCAATGGTGACGTTAACTTTCGTCCTCCGTTTGGTGGCGGTGGTTGTCGTCCAGACCTGAATCTTTGCGATGTAGCCCAAGGTATTGGTGACATCGTTAGAAATGATCGAGCCAAGATTGGTGCTTCCGCTGTGGAAGAAGTCTTCAAGGACTTCAAAAGGACGAAAGAAGACGAACCTCCCTTTATCGATTGCAGATGGGACCGCCTGGTTGATGCAACGAAACAGGAGATGGTCCATAAACACGCTCGTTTGGGTGCTTCCCTAAAGGATGCGCAAGGATAATTTGTAAATTGAAATGGCGTTGTGCGGAGGGAAACTTACTCCGCCGAGACTTGCGTGAGCATGTGTTCAAGTGCTGGAAAGAAACAATTCGATATCGCAGAAGGAGAATTTGTCTCAGCTAAGTTTTGCTGATGTTTTTCCGCGCGAAAAGAATGAGGGCGCTTGCGCGCCGGCTGCGCCGGAAGAACTTCGCAGCAGACAAAAAATTTCGCCGAACGCGATTGACCAAGACTACATTCCTAATTGTTTCTTTCAAGCAGCACTTGCTTCTCTTGCAGATACAGAAAAGGGAAGACGACAAATTGAATGCATGATTTCGCGCAATGCGGATGGCAGTCGAACGGTGCGATTTCCCGGTGCCGACAAGGATGTTGTAATTACTAAGGAAGAACTCGAGGAGAGCGCAAGTTCCAATCGAGCTGATTGGGCGAAGACCATTGAGACTGCCTTTCTAAAATACAATAGCGACGGGGTTCGTTCGTTTCTTTCACTTGAAGGAGTTGGTCCCCTTGGGCGAATTAGAACGACGCGAGAAGCAATAAAACTTCTGACTGGTGACAGTGTCGGAGTATCGCAGTTCACTTTTAGTGATGTCGGAAGTCTTCGATTTTCTTTCGGGAAAATCTCAAAAGAGAATGTTGAAGAACAGCTCAAATGGGGTGTAGAAAATCAGTCTGTAATGACTGCTGGCACCAACTGGAAGGGCACTCGGCTCATCGGTGAGCATGACTCTTCACCCGCAGCAGACATGCATGTTTACAGTGTTCTCGATTATGACGAGAAGAGTAGAGAACTGACCTTACGCAATCCATGGGGGCACCATGATGGTGTATTCGAGCGGATGGGAGATACTATAGATGGTATCACCGCTATGCCGAACGGCTGTCTAAAAATGTCTCTCGACACCTTTTATGAGAAGTTCTCAGATCTCAATGTCTCCGGTAGAAGCGATGGACAGAATGCTATCGAGAATATGAAAACTGATGTCGCGAACTTGCCGAGAATGTTTTTCAGTGCGGGCAACCAATTTGTTCGCGGGAATCCAATTGAAGCGATGCAAACGAATGCTCGAGCACTAGGCACGATACCTAATAACATCGCAAACGCAAATACTTCCTTTCTATGCAAAGCGGGCGGATGGGCCCTCGATCATCCGCTTACGACAGTGATAGTTCCAACTGCACCTTTCATTGCCTCCGGAATTACACAAGCCAAAGAGCTTGGCTCCAGCGTGTTTGAACAAATCCGTGCGCTGAAGTTTTAGACCAGCTTCGCCACAGATTGAAACAAAATTGACACAGATTATTCCGGATTAATACCAGTCGAAATTCATATGATTTTGCACAGTCACCCCTAGCAGACGCCGTAGGGTTGCGACACCCCATTTTGTTTA
>DTSE01000146.1 GCA_012965515.1 Candidatus Melainabacteria bacterium
GGTCACATACCTGACTCTAGAACCCGGCTGTGCATCGACATCTCCCCCAATCCGCCCAAACCAGTGAAAGCAGCAGATGACTGCCCGCCCGAACAAAAGAAGAAGTAACTGGAAGCTTTTGAGGAAAACCCTATGAGACCGATGGAATATTCTGGTGCCGATGTTGATCGGCATCAGGCGGAGCAAAATAGCCATGCAACCGGATTGGGTATTGAGGCGCTGCAACTTCTAGATCGTAAAGCAGCCAGCAACATAAACACTAGTGACGGATGGGCACCTGCCTCCGTTCTGGATTCGTCCGGCAAGAAAGTTTACGCCAGCTGGGCGGCAGAAATTCTAGATGCCAAACAATACACAGTCAGGAGTGGTGACAGTCTTTATCAGATTGCCAGGCGTTCTCTGGGCGTCACGGGAAATCCTGATGCGACACAAGCACAAATAAAACGGGAAATGCACCGCATTACTGAGTTGAACAAGAAGGACTTTCCAGAGTTGAAGCGAGGTCGCGTCTGTGAGGGCGCCACCCTAAACCTGGATGTTAAACCTGCTTTTGCAACGAGAGCGGAGGGTGCATCTACTTCTCCGGTAGATGCACCAGCCAATTCTCCGTCTGCTGCGCGCAATGAAGATTGCGCTCCGAAGGAGAGAGTCGCCGTCAAGAATTCGGTTGTGCATGCTGAAAAGTGCGACAGCTTTGAGATTTTTGACAACGGTATTGCGGTTGTTCGACCAGGAGCCGATGTGATCGTCAATGCAGGCGGTCGAGCCTTTGTCTTCGGCGGCAAAGTTGCCGCTCGCGAAGGGTCGGCAGTTGTTGCGGTTGGGGGAGATGTCGATGCACAGCCGGGTTCTAGAGTCAGGTATGTGACCGATACTCGAACGATCAGGCGTTGAGGTTCCACCTTGCCCATAAACGCAGCTAAATCCTAAAAGTCGAAGCCATTTTTGTTTTGCCATACGAGCGTGCACCTGATACGCTTTTGCAATGCAAGAAACTAGTCATGAATTCAAGCCCTATATTGCTTCGGAAGAGACCGTTAAGGAACTGACTCCCAGAGCCATAATTCTCGGATGCATGTTCGGGATTTTGTTCGGTGCTGCCTCGGTCTATCTCGCATTGCGAGCCGGTTTGACTGTTTCGGCGTCGATTCCTGTAGCGGTCCTGGCAATTTCTTTAGGGCGGAAGTTTCTCAAAACAACGATTCTTGAAAACAACATCATTCAAACCACTGCGTCAGCGGGTGAGTCGATTGCATCCGGAGTTGTTTTCACCCTTACAGGTTTTCTTTTCCTGAGCCTCACAGAAAAGGGCGACAGCGTAGGCGCACCATTTTTTGATTACTGGACGATATTCATTCTGGCAGCGTTG
Organism: Candidatus Melainabacteria bacterium; assembly: GCA_012965515.1. Taxonomy (GTDB): domain Bacteria; phylum Cyanobacteriota; class Vampirovibrionia; order Obscuribacterales; family Obscuribacteraceae; genus QKMZ01. Next base: position 1,370 of record DTSE01000146.1, read on the forward strand.
GGCGGATGCCTTGGCACTTTGATGATGATTCCGCTGCGGCGCTCATTGATCGTCAAAGAGCACGGCAATCTTCCTTATCCTGAAGGCACCGCATGCGGTTCAGTTCTCATAGCCGGAGAAAAAGGCGGAAGTTCTGCGAAAACTGCGTACTTCGGACTGGGCTTTGCCATGCTATATGCGCTGCTGCAAAAGGTTTTGCATATAATCGCTGAAGTTCCTACATATGTGACACAGCAAACAAACAAGTTTTTTCCATCGGCTACGGTTAACGGCGAAATCACACCTGAGTATATGGGTGTTGGATATATCGTTGGATTTAGGATTGCAGGAACTTTGGTGGCAGGCGGTGTGCTTGCCTGGCTAGGATTGATACCACTTCTTGCCGGTTTGGTGCCCATGGACACTATCGCGCAGCAGCTGGTGAAACTTGGCTATTTGCAGAGTTTGACGGCGGTCGGTGGACCGGGAAATTGGGATCCGTCCGCACATACTTTTGCAAATACGGCAGAGGCAGTTTACCGCGCTTATGTTCGACAGATTGGAGCCGGAGCCGTTGCAGCCGGCGGCTTTATCACTTTGATAAAAACCATTCCAACGATCGTTTCTTCTTTTAAGGACAGTTTGGGTTCTTTTAAAACTGATGGCACAGCCGGTGCGGTATCCCGCGTAGACCGTGACCTATCGATGAAAACAGTCTTGATCGGCTCAGTGGCGCTGGTTATTTTGATGATGGCATTGCCGCAAATTCCTGGAGATTCAATTGTCCAGAAGTTGCTTATTGGCGTGCTGGTAATCGTATTTGGATTCTTCTTCGTCACCGTCTCCAGCCGTATCGTTGGTTTGATCGGTTCGAGCTCAAACCCAATATCGGGCATGACGATTGCAACATTGATGGCAACGTCTCTGGTCTTCATAGGTTTTGGATTGACGGGCAATTTCTATGAACCGATGGTGCTTGTGGTGGGCGGCATTGTCTGCATTGCGGCAGCCAATGGTGGCGCTACATCGCAAGATTTGAAGACTGGATATATCGTTGGTGCCACTCCTCGAAATCAACAGATATGTTTGTTTATTGGTGCCATCGTCGCATCAATCGTCATTGGTTTGACTGTGAAGCTGCTCGACCATCCCTCGCCGGATATGGTGGCAAAAGGAATTGTTCATGCCATTGGCAGCGACAAGTTTCCCGCACCTCAAGGCACTTTGATGGCTACTCTAATCAAAGGGATGTTGTCGTTTAACCTTGATTGGAACTTCGTGCTTGTAGGTGTTTTTCTAGCAACCACAATGGAACTTTGTGGTGTCAATTCATTGAACTTTGCCGTCGGTGCTTATTTGCCACTGTCAACAACGCTTCCAATTTTTGCTGGAGGTGTCATCAAGAAAGTCGTTGAGATTTCGGCTAAGCGCAAGGGTGATGAAACAGCTGATGACGAATTGGGAAGCGGCAGTTTGTTTGCCACAGGTCTGGTCGCAGGTGGCGCACTGTCAGGCGTCATCGTCGCACTGCTTTCGATACCCGAGCCGATTTTCAACTTCTTGCAAAAGATAAGCTGCGAGCACGTTCTGTCTAATATTGTGGGAGCCAGCGGCTATCAACTTGCCGGCGTGATCTTCTTCGCCTTTATGGGATTTGTTTTGTACAAGGTAGCTACCGGTAAAAGCGAACCACCAACTGAAACAAAAGTAGAGCAACCTGCAGCCTAGATATCTTGTTTTAAAGCAAAAACGGAACTCCGAAATTGGAGTTCCGTCATTCTAAGAATCGAAAATCTGACTATCAGGCTAATCTAAATTAGTTCGATTACCAGATGAATTGAGCTTTTTGGTCGCCGCTTACAAACTGAATTCCGAATTGCTCAACTTCGCTGATATCGCCATTGAAAAATTCGACTGCGTGAACATCTTTCTGTGACACTGGCATTGGTGCGCCGAGTGTGCGGAAAAGATCGATGACTTTCTTTGTGTCGAGAACTACTTGGGTGGAACGACGGTCGTCACCGTAGAAGGTTACGGAAGCCAACCAACCTTCGTTGGCTTGACGCTTGATTTGGACGACTCCACGAGTTCCTGGTTTGGTTGCCGTGATCATGATTGACTCCACATAAAAGGGCTCGCCACTGAACGGGTGGCTTCTCTACTACAGCGCAAAGAGGGAAAATAATAAGTTAGAAGCTAATACCCGTATACATTTAGGCGCGTCGGTTCTTGACATACTTTACAATGTTGCGCCATCAGGGTGCCAATTAGACATCAAATTTGATCAGGCTAAATTCGCTGGAATTCAATCAGACTGAGCCAGTTTAGCTGCCAAGTGGAATTTGTTTATGTCCATAGTAGGCAAATCTGTTTACAGCCAAAACAAAGATTGCATTAAGGCATCGAATTTGGCAAAGTCGCTTACGAGTCAGGCATAACCGTGTGCACGCATGTGACTGCAAGTGAGCCATCGCCGACAGCGAATCCGACGCGTTTTGTTGAACCGGAGCGAATGTCACCAGCTGCAAGCAATCGTGGAACGGTTGTTTCTAACGGGCATGGTATGCGGTCTTTCAATGGCCAATATCCCGACTGCGCGACATCTGTTCCTGTAAGTACGAAACCTTTCTCGTCTCGTTTTACTGAATCTGGCAGCCATGTTGCGCCAGGTTCCGCACCT
>DTSE01000147.1:0-33260 GCA_012965515.1 Candidatus Melainabacteria bacterium
ATCGCAACCGTCGGACCAGCGACCAACTCTTGCGAAACTTCGGCACCCTTCTTAGACAATGTCTCCGCTACACCATCAAGAACTTTCTTAGCCTTGGTCTCAAAAGCATGCGGCAAATCTTCAGGAAAGTCGGCAACGGTAGCCAGCAGCCTCTCGTAGGAGGGCAGTTCCTCGCGCACAGAAAGCAGGTGAGCCTTCAAGCCTGACAGAGGCACGATTTGCTCGAGTCGCTCGGCAAGATCCTTGGTCGGATGCGTAACATCCACCGGCAAAAGTACCTTTCCATTAGTAAGAGAAGCCATTCGATTTAATCTCCGGAGGGCCAGGCTAAACAGCCGATATTCTAGCGCGGTTGGCATTGCCTTCGCCCCAATAGTTTTAAAGATGCAACTTTACTGAAAGCAACCGCCCAGTGCGGCAGGGGGCGCGACGTCGTAAAATAACCTACGTTTCCTACATAGGCCTGCAAAGGCGAGAGCCGAGGTTTTTGCATTGATTGACCGTTACACTCGCAAAGAAATGGGCGCGCTCTGGACGGACCAGTCGCGGTTTCAGACCTGGCTCGAAGTCGAAATCGCCGTCTGTGAAGCGCAAGTCAAGCTGGGCGCGATCCCGGAAGAAGCACTGAAAGACATCAAAGCGAAGGCAAAATTCGATGTCGACAGAATCAAAGAGATTGAAGAAGAGGTAAAGCACGACGTAATCGCGTTCTTGACCAACGTCAATGAAAATGTCGGGGAAAACTCGCGCTTCATCCATTTGGGTCTGACCAGCTCGGATGTTATCGATACAGCTCTTGCCATCAATATGCGTCGCGCCGGTTTAATGCTCAGGACGGAACTCAATAATTTGCATGACGCAATTCTGGGTCAGGTGCGCAAACATAAAGGAACAGTGCAAATCGGGCGCTCGCACGGTATTCACGCTGAACCTCTGACGTTCGGGTTCAAACTCGGAGTCTGGCTTGAAGAGGTAAGACGCCATCAGAAACGTCTTGACGACGCTATCGAAAACATTTCCGTGGGTATGGTTAGTGGACCCGTGGGTACGTTTTCCAACATTTCGCCGGAAGTTGAGAGACTGACATGCGAAGTGCTCGGTCTCACACCAGCGAAGATTTCGACGCAAATCATTCAGCGCGACAGGCATGCTCAGTACCTTTTCACGCTGGCGCTCATCGGCTCTTCGCTCGAGAAATTCGCCACGGAAATCAGACACTTGCAACGCACTGACGTTCTGGAAGTGGAAGAACCTTTCTCCCACGGACAAAAAGGTTCTTCGGCAATGCCGCACAAACGCAATCCGGTTGGTTCCGAGAACATCACCGGGCTGGCGAGAATTTTGCGTGGAAATGCAATGGCGGCGTTGGAAAACATTCCGCTCTGGCACGAGCGCGACATCAGCCACTCTTCTGTAGAACGTGTGATCATTCCGGATTCAACAATCCTGCTCGATTACATGCTTGCTCGCTTCACTAAAATCATGGCCGGTTTAGTAGTGTACGAGAAAAACATGGCGCGCAATCTCGATGTTTTCGGCGGCGTGATTTTCTCGCAAGCAGTCATGCTCAAACTCATCGAGAAGGGGCTGAGCCGCGAAGATGCTTACAAGCTGGTGCAAACCAACGCGATGAAAGCATGGAACTCTGATAACGGTAATTTCAAGGATTATTTGTCCAATGATCCTTCGGTTACCAAACATTTGAGAAAAGAGGAGATAGCCTCTTGCTTCGATCCAAATGAGTATTTGAAAAACATCGATGTAGTGTTCGATAGACTTGGTGTTTAAGCGGTTAAGCGCCTATCTATTTGAACAGCTCGGCTTTCTGACTTGAGATATTTGCGATGAGAATTGATCCAAAGAAAAAACTTGCAGGTGTTCTGATTCCTGTCTTCGCGTTGCGTCACAGCAACGATTTGGGAGTAGGCGATACGACCGCCGTCAAGCAAGCCATCGACTTTTGCGCCCGCCACGAAATCGGCGTGTTGCAAACTCTACCGATTAATGAAACCGGCGGCGATCATAGCCCGTACTCCGCAATCAGTTCCGTGGCTCTCGACCCGACTCTGTTGGACGTGACACCACAAGCGATGCCCTGGCTAACGAATGAAGACTTCCACTCAATCGTTACTGATTCCGTGCGCAGCAGACTGAATGAAGGTCCGGTCAAATACGATGAGGTCAAGGCGCTTAAACATGCACTTCTAAGAATTGCTTTTGATTCTTTTAAACGGAATGAGAAAAACGCAGCAGAAGTAAAACGATTCGCAGATTTCAAAAAAAGCAATGAACGCTGGTTGATTCCATATGCATTGTTTAGAACTTTAGTCGACCACCACAACGGCAGCAGTGTCTGGACTGAATGGCAAGAAGATTTCAGAGATCCCAAAACAGCAATCGCCTGGATCGCCAAGAGTCCGCAAAAGGCTGATTTTGAGCGGCTGATCAGCTATTACGAATTCGTGCAGTGGCAAGCCTTCGAGCAGTGGCATGCGGTTAGAGCTTATGCCGATGAAAGAAATGTTCGACTAATGGGTGATATCCCATTTGGTGTCAGCCGATACAGCGCAGACGTTTGGGCACAACGAGATCTGTTCGATTTGGAATGGTCTGGTGGCGCTCCACCAGAAGGATACTTTCAAGGAGACCCATTCACAGCAAAATGGGGCCAGAACTGGGGAGTTCCACTATACGCATGGAAGAAGCACAAAGCGGATAACTACCAGTGGTGGCGCCAAAGAATCGGAATGGCGACCACAATTTTCAATGATTTCCGCATCGATCACGTGCTGGGATTCTTCCGAATCTACTCTTTCCCCTGGATTCCCGAACGCAACTGGGAGTTCACAGAACTTACCGAAGAAGAAGCCGAAGAAAAAACTGGCGGCAAACTTCCGCAGTTTCTGCCGCGTTCCGATAAAGAGCCAGCCGATGCAAAATTGAACGAGAAAGAAGGGAAGGTCTTTCTCGAAATGGTCATGGATGCATCAGGCAGCGCCTGGATTGTTGCTGAAGATCTGGGTGTGGTTCCTAAATACGTACGTCCACTTTTACGTTCCTTGGGCATGGCAGGGTTCGCAATTCCCATTTTCGAGCGCGATGAAGAAACGCGTGAATTTGAGCCAAGCGAAGAAATGCAACCGCTGAGTTTAGGAACTTACGGCACGCACGATCATGAACCACTGAAAGCCTATTATGAGCGATTGGTTGAATGGTGGCACGGTCCCGATGGCAGTGAAGGTTGGAAAGAAGTGCAACGCTTAATGCGTTTTCTCGGTCTCGACGTAGATGATCCGCCGAAAGAGTTTACTCCTGAGCTTCACAAATCGTTTCTGAAAACACTGATGGAAAGCCCTTGTTGGCTAGCCTTGCTGATGATCACCGATTTGCTAGGGACAACTCAACGATTCAACGAGCCTGGAGCAGCAGGTGACGTGAATTGGAGTCAACGATTGGAAGCAAGCTTGGACGAACTGGAAAAACGTCCGGAGTATGCCGAAAACATTTCAACGTTCCAAAACCTGATTTCGAAGACAAACAGGTTGCCGGCGAAACTGGCAGCAAAAGGGGCAGTCTAGGTCTTGGAGCCAAAATTCAAATCAGCAGACGATATGGTCCGCTCAATGTGGCGCGAGCTAGGATTTTACATTGTCTTCGATGAAGAAAAGAATGAGATACGTGTGGAAGCGGATTCTGCGGGACTACTTTCTTTTGCCAAATTGTTTCGAGATTACGGAACCGATCCGGACACCATCGAAGTCGGTCATGAACATCTAGGTCCCTACTCCGATCCGACTATTATCACTGGCACTGAAAAGAAGTGCACCGAGAAATACATTCAGGGTACTCAATCTGACTTTTTAGCTCTGGCGCTTGAAGTAGAAACCGAGGCAGGTAGAATGAGCCCAGGAGAATCATACTTCTCGCAACACTTTTGCAACAGCAGCGGCATTAGAATTAGGTTTCACTTACAAAAAGCTGGATTTGATCCCTGCACAGCAGACCCACTCTTACAAGATGAGGCGAAAACTTGAAGCAAGAGATCTTCTTGATCAACCCGAATGAACTGATTCAACTCCTTGAGCAATCGGCCGACGTCGTTCTTCTCGACACACGTGAAGAATTGGAGTTTTCGGAAGGACATATACCAAACGCAATATCAAACCAATGGTTTGAGTGGTGTTCGAAAGCCCCAGCAACAGCCAAGTCTACGTTGTTCGAGCCAGGCTACTGGGGCAACCTCAATATTGAATCGATTGAGAAAATAGAAAATGCACTTGGCGATCTTGGTATCACCAACGATGGCACCGTCGTCGTCTACTCGGGCGGCATTTCATCAAAAGGTAGAGAAGGAAGAGTAGCATGGATGCTGCTGTACTTCGGCATCGCAAAGGTTTACATCCTCGATGGCGGATACAACGCCTGGCTTCAGGCGAAGGGTGAAGTTTCCACAAAAGTCGTTGATACCAAAACAATCAAAGCGAAAAACAAGAGGTTCAGAGTTTCACTTCAACCACAAAGACGAATCGAGCTTGCTGACGTAAAAAAGATGCTCGACGAAGACACAGGCACAGAGCCAATCTTGGTAGACACTCGCTCTCCTCTGGAGTTTGAAGGCAGACTTTACGATTACCAACCACGCATGGGTCACATGCCGCGCTCGGTCAACATCTGGTTCGACCGCTTCTTTGCAAACGACGGCAAATTTATCGGCGAAAAAGATTTTCTCAAGCTCTTAGAATCCGAAAATGCTCTTTCGAATGTTAAGGCTTCTTACTGCGAAGTCGGAGTACGGGCGGCGACCTTTTCTTTGCTATACGAATTAGCCACCGGTAGAGTCCTCCCTGTTTACGACGGTTCACTGATGGAGTGGTCGCATCATTCCGATCTGACGGTGATTTCCAGCTGCCAATCCGATTCGGATGCTACATAGGCGGGTCTTCTAGGTGCCGCACCGTTACCAAGAGCCCGAACAGTTGATATAGTCTTATCTGACTATGCATCCAGCATTCTTAATTCGAGCAGGCATTGATTGGGTCAGGCATCGCCCTGATCTAAGAGAGTCCAACCCATATTCGCGTTGCGAAGAGACGCTAAAAGCAGTGCAATTGCTTTGGCAACAACAGGTTGGGCGCTCGGAGCCGCTATTGCTCGAACAGGCGATTGTGACAGCCTACTGGGCGGAATTCTTCAACGCCGAAGACACGACGCCGGACGAAAAAGAGTGGCGCGACGGGCTCAACAAGCGCTCCAGCCAGTACGATTCGTTTGAAGATTGGCAAGATTGGTTCAAGAAGAGCTACGCGAAGGTTTATCGCGACAACGCTATCTGGTTGAGCGTATTAATGACCGCCTGGGCATATACACACCAATTCGATGTTATATACGGCGAAGAAAGCTGGGAATTCGTGCCCTCGCTTTCATACATGCCGACGACTGAGATGTGGCGGCTGGAGCCGCACATAATCACCCTTCAGGAAGTTTTGCGTGAGTTCTGGCATGAAGAGCTCCGCGCCTACGAGGAAGCGGGCTTCACTGTCGACGAGCGCACGTCTCCCCATCTGGGCAGAGTCGAGTGTCTTGGCTTCGACACGAAGCTGTACACGCTCAACTTTCCACCGCGGGCGAACCGCCAGCCGGTCAATTTGGAAGTGGGCGACTTGATCGCAGACATCATCGTACCGCCAGGCGACGACTGGTACAGGCACCTGGACAATATCATTTTTGCCCACGATTGCCTGGATGTGACCGCTTTGATCAACCGCGCGCAGTACATGTTCGGCAGTCGCAGACGCCTTCTGGAGCTTTCCATCGACAACGACAACGAAAAAGCGCGCATGCAAGCATCGGCAGAAGGCTGGATGGTGCCGCTGACCGGTGATGAAGAATTTCAAGAAGGCGAGTGGACATCGCCAGGCGGAACCGAGCCGTCAAATTGGGCGACACCTGCTGGTTAGCAACCGGTTTTAATACCGGGCGATGCATGGCATCGCCCCTACGCAAGTAATAACGCTACTCTCCGCTGTTACGGCATTCTTGCCGCCCGGTGTCGGCTAGCAGCCGACGCACCGAGTTTGAGTAGGCACGGACCGTTTCAGTCGCGCTTAATTCGTGACCAGGGGCGCGGATAGCCTTCCGGCGTCTGGTTGTGTTTCTTCAAAACCAAGATTACGCGCTCAGTTTCATCGTTTCCGGGTTCAATATTGACCATCTCTTCAACGCCCGCACCCATCTGTTTCAACCGTTTCTCAGCCTCTCCCATCTCCTGGTCGAGCTGGCTTTTGGTCTTTTGCAACAGGGCATAGCCGCCCACCTTAACAAGTGGAATGAGGAGCTCTGAAACCAGCGCTGTAGTGCCCACCGCACGGGCAGTCGCGAGGTCAAAAGTGCCTCTATAGTCGCTCAGGGTACCCAATTCCTCCGCACGGCCATTTATCACAGAAATTGGATTGTCCAACTTCAATAAATCGCTCGCCTGCTCGAGAAAACGGCACTTCTTGGCAGTCGCCTCAACTAGAGAAACCTTCAGTTCTGGCAGAGCCAGTGCCAGAATCACGCCCGGAAATCCGCCACCGGCGCCCACATCGACCAGCCCGACAGGCCTATGCTCTGGCATAAAACGCCTAATAATCGGCAAAAGTGTCAAAGAGTCGAGAACGTGACGCTCAATCAGTATCGAGGCTTCAGCCTTCGCGACCAGGTTTGTGTGCTGGTTGTAGGCGATCAAAGAGTTGAGAAACAGTCGCAATTTCTCGAATTTATCAGCATCAAGTGCGGAGAGGACGTCCCTGTTTAACTCCAGGGCTTCTTGCAGACTGTCTTTAATCACGTTGGCTTCCCAAAGACTGATAACTTTCGACTGTTAATTGTATGCGCAAACCCTCATAAATTCGCTTGCCGCCAAGTCGAGGGCAGGTGTCTGAGATGCCAAGGCACCTCTATCAGCATAAGAATATACATTAAGTGTTTAATACAACTTCTGAAAGGCATAATGAGTTTGTCGGCCCAATACGGATTGACCCCTCGCCCGGAGAAACAACCGGCGAGATTACAACCGGTCCAAAGGGTCCGCGGGCTTTCAGGGGCGGGTCGACAGGAATCCCGAGGAAAACAAGTGAGGGTGCGGAACCAAGCCGAATGACAGACAAAGAGTCACCTCTTGCTGACATTTACACTCTGTTGGGCGTCTCCCAGATGTCTCCGATGGAAGGCGTCCGCACGCGTTATTACAAGTTGACCCGGGCAATACATCGTGAATTGATGATGACGCCGGACATCGACAGGCGCAATCAGCTTCTTTACGATTTGAAGTTTATTTGTATCGCCTACGACATTCTTTCTGATCCAGTTACTAGGACCGATTACGACTTAAGAACCATGGGCCTTCGGGGCGTCTCGATGGTTCAAACGCCGGAAGAGAAGAAGCCTGGCGAGCTGGGTCAAAGACTGCACCTCAAGATTGGCGAGCTACTCAATGTCGCTGGTTTGCTTGAAGGTTCGGAGCTGGAAATCGCCTGTGACATGCACAAAGCGATGCCGGAAATGCAATTCGGCAGTTTCCTGGTAAAGCAAGGATTTATTGAAGAGTACCAACTCGAGGCCGTGCTCTTTGCGCAAAAACTATTGCGCAAGGGACTAATAACTGTTGTGCAGTATCAAGCTGCGATGGAGGAGTTGGAATCTAGTGGTGTCAGCATAGCGGAAACTGTTGTTGAGCGCGGTTATGTTACGCAGTCGGATTTGGATCACCTTGAAGAAGTGGAAGCTGAAGCGGAAGCGGAATTGAATCGCCCGGTAACAACTCCTGTATATACGCAGCCTCCGCTGCAACCGAAGGCTGACGAACAAGTTGCAAGTCATTCCAATCTGCTCGCGCAGATGCTGCCGCCTGGTTCACCGGATGTGGTATCAGCACGAGCCAGCGGCAACGGCGAGAAGGCGGCCGGCATTTTGGGCAAACTTCTCTCAGGCAAGCAAGATGGTGATATCACAGCGCCACCATCAACAATGGGTAATTTGCTGAAAGCTAGCGCTTCGGCATCAGGAATGAATCCTGTAGCTGAAGCTCCTGCTGCACCACCCGCACCACCACCTACACCACCGGCTCCACCAGCTCCCTCCAGTGCACCACCATCCCCGCCTGAAGAAAAAGCACATAAAGAACCTAAGAAAAAGCGCAACATCGAACTGCACGAAGTTGCCCAGGCATTCGATCCGAATTTGAACCGCAGCGCTAATCAAGATGTGGCTTCCGATACCTACGAAGGCGCCGCATATAAGGACGACCTTCTTAAGACGGAAAGCCAGAGAGACACTGGTGAGTTGAGCGGAAAGATACAGCCGTCCTCAGGATTACCGGACCGAGGTTATGACACTGGTCCAGAACTCCTGACCGCGGATGACTTGGAAAACAGTTACAAAGACATTATGTCGCCTGGCGACCCGGATAGCGCGTCCAGCGATCAACTCGGACAAGTGGACGCCGAGTCCAGCGGCGTTGAATTTCAAGGTTTCGTTGATACAGATGAAGAAGCTGACGACGAAGATGAAGATGAGGACGAAGAGGAAGAAGACGAAGGCAACATCACTCTGATCGACTCGGAAGGCGCAGCCCTTGTCGAGGCTTCCCTGCCGCCCGCTGATGCAGAACAAGAATTGCAGTTCGGCGCCGGACGCGACAAGACTACTGATTCGACGCACGAACGAATTCCTGCATATGCCTTCTCCGATCGCGCCTTGCATGATCTAGACAGCGTTTCCACAGAACAGCAGCCTTCACTGGATGCAGGACGGGAAAGTGGTGACGACCTGGAAGCCACGAAGAAAGCGCAATCAACGACGCGCGATAGGATACCGGCGTTCAGACCACCATTGCACAATACCTTCCAACTTGACGAAACCGAGCAATCGAGTGAAGGAAAGCAAGAGGAAGGTGAGGCAGGCGATCGCCAGCTCGTGATATCGAATGCGGTGCCAAGCTGGAAAGATAATTTAGAGTGGAACGCACCCGACAGTGAAAACCAAGAGCAGCAAAAACCGATGACTGCGAGCCAGGAAAGCGAAGTAGTCGATATCAGCAAGCACCTGGATCTCGAAGCGATCGAACCACAAAATAAACCCGACGACGAGTTGAAGTCCTTCCTCGGCGAAGAGTATAGAGAAGATCTCAACGAACTCGGAGAAAGTGGACGTCCTTTATGGGATGTTGAAGACGACGAATTCATTGTTCCCTCCGCTCAGAAACGCAGTGGACAAGGGCAATCTCAAGATCAAGGTGATGAAGAAGAACGCCTTGCCAAAGAAAAACGTGTTTCCGGCGGCTGGCAGCGTCTGAAAAACCCATTTGAATTGCAGCTTGACGCGCAAGGCTCTGGTCGGTCCACTCAGACTACCGGCGAAGAAGCAGTCGTCGAAGTGCCACCGCAAGAGTCGCTGGATCGCTCTAGGAGTGAGACTTCAGAATTCGCCCGTCCATCCATTCCTGGTATCACAAAGGGAGCCGAACCTGCGGATCACGCCACCGCGTCAACTGATTCCGCTGATTCTTTTGTAGAAGCGAGCGACTCTTTGGAAACTCCAGAAGAAGATGGCGAACCCTTCATAACTCAACTTAAAGGCAGCGCCAATCCCAGTATCGTCATTGGTTTGGATGACGCAGAAGAAGCAGAATCATCCGAAGCAGCGGATTCATTTATGGCGTTGCCAAACATGGACACGCAGGTGCCCACTGTCGAGCCGCCTATAGTAGATGATGCGACAATCCAAGAAGCTGAAGCAGATCTTCTTGACGCTGAAGCTGAAGACGTTGCGGAGGCTCTGGAAGTCAAAGAAGTTGCTGAATCTGAAGAAGGTGCTGAATCACTAGAAGGAATTCCCGAAGCGGTAATACCAGTATTTGAAGCAGCTGACGTTTCGATTGAATCTGATCAAGAGACAGTAGAGGGAGAAGAAAAAGAAGGCGAAGCACGCCCTGTCAGCATTACATCGATGGAAACTCAAGCATACGAAGAACTTGCGGACGAAGTTCGTGAGCCAGAATTACCTGATCAAGAAAACTTGGAAGACGCAGAAGAAGTGCCAGCTGAAGACACTGATTCTGATGAAATTGCCATCGCTGATGCATCGGAAGTAGAAGTTTCGGACAAGGAAATCGTGGACGAGGAAATAGTGGAAGAGGAAATCGTGGACGAGGAAACCACGAGCGATGAAACTGCCGGCGAGGATGCAAGCAGCGACGACACCGCATCCGCAAGCCCTGATGCTACATCCACAAGCGATGCGGAAGTGGTTCCACCAGCACCCGCTGGAGACACGGAAGAAACTGCAGCTGCGGCATCTACCAGCGATAATGGCACTCCTGACAAAGAAGAAGATGATACCGCCAGTGATGACAAAGCATCAGCAACTGATGCCGAGTCAGCTCTCTCTAAACGCCGCCGAATGCTAGGCCGCCGCCACCACAGAGGCAAACCATAGTTGTCAGCAAGGGCGTCATAAATGCCGCCCGCGCGAAAGGCACATGCAATGCGCCACGGCTCCGAACGGGCGACGCATGGCTTCGTCACAACAAGAAGGTCGCATGCAATGCGACCTCACAACTACAACTACAACTACAACTACAATTGCGCCGGCGAACCTTCGCGTTGTTGATGAGACCGATAGAGTCGCAAAACAATCGACAATTGCTCGGCAATTAGCCGTACAACTTTTTGGTCGCCAGGCTTATATGCTTGGTTCGGATACGGAATCACTATCAACAAGCCAAGTCGCAAACCGGTCATGTCGATCGGTTGTGTGAGCGCGTTTTCAATCAAACCACCAGGCTTGATTCCCTCCTCACGCATAGGAGGAAGCCCAAGTTGCAGAGACAACTTCGAAACGTACGATTTGACAGCGGCTTCCTGCGCATCATCATTCAAATCAAGTTGCAGACTGGAATAAGCACCTTGATTAACAACAACAGCGCATGATTGATAATTCAAAATCGAAGACAGAAGCGCAAACAACTTCTCGGTAATCAAGTCGAGGTCTAACAGGTCTTCACCGATTCTGCGCACTTCATCAATGATAGTTGCTTCGAAGAGCAGACGTTCCAAAAGCTGATTCAGCCGCCCGTTTATTTCTTCAGGCACTGGAGCGCGCGACGAATCAGGCAAAATACGAAGCCGCGGCTGTACCTTCGACTCAGCAAGAATTTCCCTAATTGCAATGATCAGGTTTTGAAATCCAGGCTCTTTAGGAATGTATCTGTCTGCGCCAGACTTCAGCCCCCAGAAACGGTCAATAGACCCATCAAGCTTCGTCAAAAGAATTACAGGCGTACCGGAGAGTTCGGAATCATTCTTCACCAGACGGCACAATTGATAGCCGTTGATGCCGGTCATCACGACGTCCGAGATAATCAGGTCAGGCAGCTCATTGTAAGCGCGCACAAGCCCCTCAGCGCCGTTCCGCGCCTCGAGAATCGTGTAGCCCTCCGCCTCGAGATTCCTTCTTATAGTAAGAAGTTGCGTCGGGCTGTCTTCAATTAGCAGCAATCGATAGCTCATTGGCCTACCGCATCAGTCCTTAAGCCGTGCGCCTATTGTACTCCTCTCGGAGGGTTCGTTCATCTTGACACCCAAGGTTGCTTTACCTATCTTCCCCCGTTGCCGTCTGGGATTTGTTTTGCAGCATCTGCGCCGATTTTCGCCCTGCTTAGACCAAGCACCTTAGATTGTCATTTTCCTGTCAATCTTTGGAGAAGCGCTTCGAGTTCCCCAGACCGCGGCCCACCATTAGCCAACCCCTGGCGAACTATCGAGACGGCCTTATCCTTGTTACCCTTTAGTGCCTCCGCTTGAGCCAGCCAAAACGCTTGCGCGGCGGTCGGAGCCTCAACGTTTTCAATCGATTTAACGGACGCGCCGCCGGTCTCGAAGCGCCCAGTCATGTAGGAAACGACATCACATGCCGCTGCTGTGGTCGGGGACTCAGACAAAGTCCACCCCTCAAATGCCGCGGCAAGTGCCGCGTCATCAAGCCCCTCACCAACATGCTTCTGCGAAAAGCGTGCCATCGACAACGCCACACGATCAACAAATTCAGCTTTCTGTGCTGCATCCTCCGGTAACCCTTTCAAGCACGTAAGCAGATTGGAGCGCACAGAATGCAATAGTTCCAGATTCTTCTCGATGCGGTCGTCCTTGTTCATCAGTTGATAGGGCAGGGCATATTCGCTTTTCAAATTGTCATCCGTATTGACCGAAATTCTCTCGGTCGAGAGCTTCTTCCACAACAGCTCGTCCAATGACAATGGAGTCAAAACCAGCATGGAAAGCAGGTCAGCTGAGGATTCCAAATGACAATAACCAAGCTTGGACTTCAGCGCAGGCTCGCCAATCAGTTTCTCAATCCGCGCGACATCAAGTTTTGCCTCATCAGAAACATCCTTTACTGGCTGAACTGAGGCTTTTGCGTTGCCAATCGTCTGAGCGAAGGAAACAATCAATATCTCGCCAGAACCGTGTGGGTGAAAAACATAAGTTGCCGGAAGCTCTCTTTGAATTGTATTGAGAAGAACAAGTAGAGTCTTTTCATCGATAGAGTAAAGTTGCAGCCACTGGCAGAAAACACCACCTTTAGCCAGTCTTGAAGCTACCAATTGAAAAAACTCTTGAGTATAGAGATCCCCTGCTCCATTTACCCATGGTTCTGCAGGTTGAGAAACTATCAAGTCGTACGTGTTCGCTGTGTAAGACAAAAAACTTCGCGCATCGCAAACAACCTTGCGAATATCGGCTCTCTCAGTCTTTTTCTCGAACGGTAAAAAGAACTGACTCGCTTCAAAGACAGCCTTCTCAATTTCAGCGACCGTTAGATTCAAAACATTCTTCTGTTTTGCAAGTGCACCATATGTAGCGCCACTTCCACAACCAATCACAAGCGAATTCAACTTATCCTTCGGACTGAGAATATATGGCAAAAGTCCAAGAAGCATCTGAGTGGGGTAATCGCTTGTAGGCGCAGGGCGAGCCAGATCTTGCGGCATAGTTGCTTCGACTTTTCCGTCGCTTTTGAGCACAGAAATATTCTTCTTCGGCATCTCCTCGACAGTTACTGTTGTGTTCAACCCTTCTCTATAAAAAACGACGGAAGCACTTTTTCTTTCCAACTCAATTGATGCACGCATGGCTCTTGCTGCTTTTTCATTTTCGATTGGAAACAGACCCAGACCTTGCGACAAGAGAAATGTGTCCGCGCGCGGTGGATACAGGGTTGACACGAGCCCGATGATCGCTGCTGCACACAAGAAAACGACGCCGGACTGTTTCTCCTTTTTGGTGGCAATCGAAATTTGGTGCGATGCTGCCAATGCTGCAATCAGAAGACAAACTCCAGCAACAACAATCAAACTCGCAAGCAAACCGCTCTCATAGCGTTCGCTAAATGCCGGAATCAAATAGAGTCCTGCGCCCAGAGAGCCGACGACAGCACCCAATGTGCTGGCGCTGTATAACCAGCTAGCCCTTGCCGTTTTTGCGTTGACTTGTTTCAAACTTCCCGCAAGAACAGCCGGGAAGACGGCGCTCGTGAAAGCAACAGGCAAAACCACAACATACAAACAAATCATCATTCTAGGAAAGATAAAGGTTCTGAAAAGCGGAAGGTCCTGGAATTTGAAACTGGACGCCAATTCGGAAAAATAAAGAACCAAATCAGGCAGCTTGTTTATCAAACAGGCTTCGGCAAAAATGAGAAGCGCCGCACCAGATGCCACAAACGCAACCATCGACTTAGCAGTCACACCAGCCTTTTTGGTGGTCATCAATACCCAACCAACAGGCGAAGAAGCATACAATCCAAAGATTACTCCGCAAAGAACAATGCCAATGCTGTAAGTTGATGACCCCAAGATCAACGTGAAAAGCCTTGTAAAAACGACTTCCAACGCTAGTGTTGCTGCGGCGGAAAGAAATACCAACAAACAATCGAACTGTGGCATCACTTCATCGGCATGACTTGAGGCTGCCATATCAATCGAGTTGCGAGGGCTGATCAATTTAACAACAACCAGGGAAAGCACCAGCGCAATGACACTCGCAGTGACGTTCAGCGCACCGGCTGTTCCGAGTGTCACGGACAATCCGAAACTTGGAATCAAAAAGAAGGCACCGCTGGCAACACCAAGCAGCGCACCGAAAAGATTTGTCGCATACAAAATTGTCGTTGCTTTTCCAACATCAATGGCAATCTTCTCCGCAGCAGCAATTGCCGCCGGCCAGGTTGCCCCCATTGCGAGCGCAGGCGCTGCGACCAACAAAAACGCCAAGGCTTGCCGAACGGTTTCATCCCCCAGAAAGGATAAAGACACAAGCGGCCCGACGGTAAAAGTCCCGGCACGAAACATGACAGCGTAAAGCAGTGCGAACGCGCACGCTATCGCTTCCAACACCGCAAAAAATCGCAATGGATTGACGCCGCTAAAAAGCCCACCGCCTCTGGCAAGAACCGCATTGCCAAGCAGTGCCCCCGCGCCCAGCCCCGCCATGACACCTGCGTAGACGACGGCGGCAGAAGGAGTAGTCGCGCCAACCAACCGTACAAGCTCGCGCTGCCAGACAGTTTGAGCAATAAGCGCAGCCGCACCCGACAGCGCGAAGCTCGTGAAGAGTGCGATCTCAATCGTCTTTCGACCGGAACCTGGCACTCAAATCAACTCCCACAGCACGGCCACACAGCAGCCACTTTTGATTATGCCAGTCTTTCAACCGTGACGCGTCGCTTCATCGGACAGAGGATGGTATTAATCGGACGCCGCAGGGTCGATGCACGGCATCGCCCGGTTCTGACAGAGATACACCCCTGACTTAGGAATTAACCTCTTTCTCCCAAAATTACCTATATAGCCTAGCTATATAAATTACTCATGACATTTATTAGAGGTTAGAATCAAAAGTTGAGCCGGCAGCATCATAGCCGGATGCCTCGGAGCAGGAGCAGGCAGATGATCATCATCTCCATCACACTGCACAATTTCATGAGCTACGCCGACGCCACTCTCGATTTGACGACGGTGCCAGTGGCGTGCCTTTCAGGACAAAACGGGGCAGGAAAATCTGCGATTCTCGATGCGGTAACGTGGGCTCTATGGGAATCGGCACGAGCATCTTCGGATGAACTCATGCGTATCGGCGAGAAAGAGACCTGGGTCGACCTCACGTTTTTGCATGAGAATCGCACCTATCGTGTCAGGCGCCAGCGCATGAAGGGTGGTGGAAAGTCGGGTGGAAAGACGACATCCAAAGGCACTCTCGAATTTCAGATTCTCAATCGAGCCGATGAAAGCGAAGATCAAGCAGCTTCACACGAAAACGGCGCCAACAACGAAAGCAACGGTCACGAAAACGGAAACGGACGCAAATATATACTGGCTTCGCTCCCGGGAGAGAATGATGTTTGGCGCAGTTTGACCGGCAATAGCATGAAAGACACGCAGAAGCACATTAACGAACTTCTGCGCATGGACTACGACACGTTTATCAACAGCGCATACTTGCGGCAGGGTAAAGCAGACGAATTCACAACGCGAGCCGCCTCCGATCGAAAGCAAGTTCTCGGTGAGATTCTCGGGCTGTCGTATTTTGAGAAGCTCAAAGAGCAAGCTCGAGATCACGCACGCGCACTGAAAGTGAAAAGAGAAGCGATGGAGATATCTCTGTCGCGCTTGCCGGAGGCTGAGGCTGAACTAGCGCAAGCCGACGCTGACCTGGTGCAAGCTAAAAGCGAGCTGGAAGTTTTGATTGAAAAACTCAGCGCTCAGGAAGAATCAGCGCAGCAATTGAACGATCAAATTCAATCGCTCACACTCAACAAACAAAAAATGGAATCGACCGAGACACAGATTGAGGAATTTACCAGTGTTCTCGCGAATTTAGAAGAGCAGTCTTCCAGCCTGACCGGCAAGCTCGATGCCATTGCGAAACTGATTAGCGACTCGCCCGTGATCGAAGAGAAGGCTGAGAAATATGAAAAGCTCAAAGCCGGACTGGCGGAGATGGAGCAGAAAGCTCTCGTGCAGCAAGAGTTGACGACGAAGCGAATGGATTTGCAATCGACGCTCGCGCAATTGAGAAGCAGGCTGGAGCTGCAAGTAGAAAATGTCGAAAGCAGGCTTAAAGAGCTGGACAAACGGCATAAGAAGCTGAGTGCCGAAACCCAAGATTGGGAAAAGGTTCAAAAGCAATTCGAAGAGTTTCGTGAGCTTTCGCAAAAAGAGGCTGAGCAATCGAAGAATCAAGAAGCACATACCAGGCTGAATGAACGCGCTGCGGAATTGAATTCGCAGATAACCGAAGAGAAGATCCACCTGGAAGCGAAAGTTGCTCAAAAAGAATCACAGCAGACAGAATTAGCATCCATTCTCACAAGCAAAGAAAGTCTCGACGAACAGCATCACGCAATCGAGAAAGAATCGCATCATCTTGATTCGCTCGAAGCGGAATTTGACATAGTCGAACAGCGCGGTCTGGAAATTAAGTCGGAAATTGAGTCTCTGGATGCGCACGTCACCGTGCTGGTTGGTAGGCAGAAAGAAAATCTGGAGAAGATAAAAGAACTCGAGGAGCACGAGCATAGTTCGGTCTGCCCGTTGTGCTGCGCTCCTATTGTCGATCGCAAAGCGGTGATTACCAGATATCTGAAACAAAACGAAGATATCGACAGCGAAATCGCAGAGACAAAAAATCGCAAGGGAACACTTGAAACAGAGCGCGGAGACTTGCGCAAGAAATATCTGGAACTGAAAAAACAACTGGAAAATCGCAAAGAGTTGGACAAGCGTATCGGTCAACTCAACGAGAGAAGAACCGCTGTCGAACGTGCGGATCAGAACTTCCAATCAGTGAAGAATGAACTGGAGAAATTGAAAAAACAACTGGCGGACGGCGACTACGCACAGGTCGAAAGAGAATCGCTAATCGCCGTCAAAGCTGAGATTCACAAGCTGGATTTCGACCCGATTTCGTATTCCAGTTTGAAAGGACAGGTACGGGCTCAGCGCCACATCGAATCACGTTTCAACCAGATGAAGCGAGACCTCGCCGACCTCAAAGAGCTGGATGTCGAGCTGCCTCAGCGGCAAGAAGAGCTGTCCAAGCTCAACGCCGATCTGCAGGGTGAAACATACGGCACGGAAGCAAGAGAAGCTCTGAAAGGCGTCAAGGAAAAGCTCGACGCACTCAAATATAATCGCGACGAACACTTGCAAATGCGCAAAGAGCTTGAGGAACTGGCTCCGGCGCTGGAACAAGTGCGAGAGCTGAAACGCGCTCTGGAAGAAAGACCCCAGCTCAAGAAGAGCTTGGACGAATGCTTGAGTTTGAAATCCACAAAGCAAACTCAACTCGATGAGGCAAAAGCTGCTCTAATCATGTTTCAACAGCAGGTGGAAAAACTGCCGGAAAGTATCGCTGCGATGGAAGCGATCAAGCCGGAGTTGGATGGGTTGCGCAAGGATAAAGAGCAAGTTTCAAATCGCTGTGCAATCTCACAGGCACGTCTGGATTCTTTGAACAACGAAATCGCGCAGATGAAAGATCGGCGCCGTGAACTCAAGGACCTCGACGCCGACATCGAGGACTACCTCTTCCTTTCAGAGTCTTTCGGGCGCAAAGGGATTCAAGCAGTCATCATTGAAAATGCCGTTCCCGAAATTGAAAGCGATGCCAATCGCATCCTCTCGAGACTGTCTGATAACAGAATGCACATTGCTCTTGTCACCCAACAAAAGACCAAATCAGGCTCGATGGTAGAGACACTCGATTTGATGATTGCGGATGAAGTAGGGACCAGAAGTTACGAACTTTATAGCGGCGGCGAGGCATTTAAGGTAAATTTCGCCGTCCGCGTCGCCCTTTCCAGGCTGCTTGCCCGGCGCTCCGGTGCGAAGCTGGAGACTTTGATTATCGATGAAGGTTTCGGCTCCCAAGACGAAGTCAGCCGCGACCGTCTGGTAAAAGCGATTCAGTCGATCCAAAATGATTTCGCGCGAATCCTCGTGATAACGCACATGAGCGATATTAAGGAGATGTTCCCGGCTCACATTCAGATAACCAAAATGAATGGCACATCCAAGTTACAGCTAATGTCATAATCAAAACCTACAGGGCATATAGAAACTGGTAAGTCCCAGAGAGTTCTATGCAATCTCAACCACCACCCAAGACAGGCAATCGTCTTAGACTGGACATTCAGAACCAGTTGCCCCCCTATCACATGATCGATCTCGCCTATACCGAGTCCAAAACTCGGCGCGGCTGCCTGGTCGAAATCCCCTGGAGGACCAAGAAGCCAGGGCAAATGTTTACTCTTACTTGCCAGTGGGAGGACGGCGCCGATTTGCCCGTTTGGTCCTTGTACGAGCAGTCGGGCGAAGACTCTAAAATGCACTGGAGCAAGCCTTTCGGCTCCGCAGACTTGCAACTTTTGTATGACATGGCGGCAATGTCGGCTGTGGATGCTGATGGCGCAAAAATTCCGGATTCATTAAAAGCGAAGGAAAACCAGAAGCTCGAAGTGACGCCGCAGCCGCAACCCGGCTACGTTCCACCTCCCAGTCCGGCTGGCGGGTCTGACTTTACTCAGGGCACTATGCCCGCCTACAACAATCCTTACGGCGGCTATCCTCCGCCCGGTTATGCGATGCCGGGGCAGATGTATCCACCGCCAATGCCTGGTTATCCGCCACCGCCGATGCCGGGCTATCCGCCCATGCCGCAGCAAATGTATCCTGGAATGCCAGGCATGATGCCGGGTATGCCTGGAATGCCTGGCGACCCAAATGCCTGGATGCAGCAAGGTATGGCACCGGGAATGGCTCCTATGGCGCCGATGGCTCCAGCGATGCCCGCGCCCGCTCCGGCGCCTTTACCGCCTGCGCCTCCTCCGGCACAAACGGCAATGACTACGCCTGTCGGCGATAGTGGTGTTTTCAGACGCATCGACATGAGTCTGATTTCCAAGACTCAAACACTTGACCTGGGCACTTTGCTCTTGAATGCCCACTTAATCAAGCAGAACACCTTGGAAGCCGCACTGAAAATACAGGGCATGGTCGATGACGGTAAATTAGATCCGGAAATCGCGCCAGCGGCGCTGGAACGCTTCCATAGCGAAGGGTCGAGGATCGATGCTTATTTAACTGGTGACGTGCTGGAAAAAATGCGCGACAAAGCAAAGAATGCACCGCCTGCGCCACCACCAAGACCGTCGACTCCCGCGCCTTCTTCGTCGAGCAGCGCACCGGCTGGTGGAGGCGACAAACCGGCTGCTGCGCCCGTCAAAAAGGGGCAGAAGTCGCCAGAGGAAATTCAAAAGATTCGCAATGCCTTCGATTTGCTGAAGCAAGCTGGAATCATCACTGACACTGACATTCAAACGGCACAAACAGTGCTGCGCAAACACGGCGGCGACATCGTAGAGATTTTGGTTTCGGCAGGCAAGTTCGATAAGAACACCTTCGAAGCAGCTCATATCGTCAGACCGCTTATTGATGCCACTTTGATGAAGCTCGAGCAAGCGATAATCGTGCTCAACTACTGCTGCCGCAGCCGCGTTGATTTCGATACGGCAATCGACGAAATGGGTTGGCAAAACCCACGCAAGCTGCGCACGGATCTGAATTTAGAGAAGTAGGACTCGAACCAAATAGCCGGACTGCCACCATCTTGACGGTCGACAGAACTGGGACTGCCGCATTTCAGTTTTTTTTCGATGCCGGCTTCCATCCCGGCATCTCGGCCATTCAAGATCGCACAGAGGAGGTGCGTACCACCTCCCCTGCGTTCGTTCGGGGGAAACCCGATAGTCGGCGCGGCCCACTTGGCAGTTAGAGTTTGTATGACTTCAGCAGACCATAGCACTCTCTTCCTCTGGTTGGCAGCAGGTTCTAGTGTAGTGATGGGTGGACGCCATTGCGTAGACCATACACTAGTGAACTTGTACTAGAGTTTTAAGAAAGATCGGTTGACCTGAATCCGTGTTGAGGCCTCGCACTCACCATGGATGATGGCAGAACTCTGCTTCAGGCCAACCGACTATAGGGCGGTTCCTTGCCTTTGGCAAGCCTCCGCACGAAACATGGCAAACCTCCCACTCGGGTCTGGCCATCGGAATAGAAGACGATGGCTATCTCCGCACCACGACGGTGCGGCAGTAGTCACCAAACGCATTGCAACGAACTTCACGCACAGGCCTCCAAAAGCTGTGTCGGCTATTTTTAAAGAGTTGAACCACTTTGATATGGTTCCTTCACCACTAGCATTCCCAAGCAATTGTGGCCGGTACCTTAGATTTGTGTGACAAATGCGTGTGTTTTTCGTGTGATTAGCGTGAAGATCAGTATGGCTTGAGGCGAACACCGAACATCGAGTAAAGCATAACAATTGAAAAAACTAGCGTCACTCCATTCAGACCAACAAATACATAAACCAGCCACCTGCCCCACTTCTCATTTACGCCGTGCAGTCCCATCAAAATGACAGCCATAAATGCAACTTCACTGGGAAACAAATAGCGCCCTTGCGGGCCACCCAAGTTTTGCACCGCAGCATATAAAAGTCCTGCGCAACTGAGGGCTACAGAAAACCACAGAATAAGCGGGGCGGCGAGGTTTTTCAAATGTTCGGTATCACCCTCCCTCGCTTGTCGAACAAAATCACAGCTGATCACTCTCGCTCGAACAGCTTGTGAAATTTGTGTGAAAGTACCGCCAAGCGAGATCACAATCATCAACAAGTAAGAGAGATAGAAAGCGGCAGGCAGATAGTGTTTTTGATATCCAAAGACAGCCCAAAAACTGCAAAATAATTGTTGCCACCAGACTTTCTGTTTCAAAACAGAAATCAAACTGACCGGCTCGATCGAGCGGTTGAAGGTTTTCGCCCAGGTATCACGCATGGTGTTGGTTCCCAACCAGTCACCATTGAAAACGGCAGCATTGCGAGCAAACCAGGGTACGCAAATGAGCGACGCAGACAGCCCTGTCAAACCCAAGCGCATAATCGTCTGCGATGCATTCATCTTATAGATCCAGCATGCCGCTACAATCGCAAAGAAAACAACCGGCACCACTGCCAGCGCGGAGAATTTGCTCAATGCGATAAAAGCGCACAGCAGTCCGGCAATCAAAGAATAGCGAAGTCGCGGTCCTCGAAAAATCATTTTCAGTGCGACGAGAATCAAAAGCGAAGCCAGGGCGCATGCAGTCGAGTCACTGTTGCAATATGCATTGACGAAAACAAGCTGCGGATGAAGGACAACACAAGCAGGAAGAGCCAGCCGCAAAACACGGTTTCTCACAAACAACAACTCGCTAATTTTGCAAGCGGCAAACACCGTGACTAATCCGCCAAGGATGCTGCCGACGCGTTCGGAAAATGAAATATCCACGCCCGGAATCAAATGCGAAAAGAGCGCGTGGGGAAGGTAAGCAAATGGTGGCAGCGAACCATAAACAGCAGAAGGACCGCCGGCTGCGACTTGCGCAGCGTCCGGCGCGGTGAGGTTTTCACTCAAAAATCTAGTGACCCAAAAGTGCGCGTACTCATCGGGCGCCTCAACCATCGGCACGATGAATAAAAACGGCACTCTGACGAGCAGCGCGGCTAGTACGAACATCAGGATGAGGGCATTATCCAGCTTCTTCAGTTGCACGATAAAAGCCTCAGTCCCCCTAGGTTTCCATTCAAACTAAAGCGAAAAGCTGCCGCGCATCTCTTCGCCCATCAGAATCAAATCGGCGAGGTGGCGCATTGGCTCTACATATCGAGAATACGCTTCCTCAACGTGCAAGCTGTATTGAATCGACTCGAGAGTGGAGCGCCCGCGCTCCACGTCGCGACGCAGCCTTCGAGCCATGCGCTGATCGATCGGCGTATCTATGAAAATACGTAGCGTAGCAATTTCGTGCAATGGAGCGTGAAATGCGTAAATGCCCTCAATAACTACAATCGAGCTTTTCGGTGCCGGCACCATTTGCTGTCCGACGCGCTTGGCACTGCGCATCTCGTAAACAGGAATCATGATGTCTTCGCCGTCTGCCAGCTTAATGCAAGCATCGGCGCACTCGTCCAAATTGACCGCGTCGGGATGATCGAAATCAAAGCTTCCATCCTCCCTCGGTTTTAGGTCATCAATATCCTTATAGAAGCTGTCAGTGGCCAAAACAGCCGCCCCGACGAATTTCCGTGCCAGTGTCGATTTGCCGGAGCCGGAACCTCCGCAGATGGCAATTATTTGAGAAGGGCGGCGTCGCATATTTCAGTGTTTCCAGTGGGTCGCAGTACTAATGGCTGGTTTTCAGGCATACATCATATAGAGGTACCCGACAACCGGTTAACAAGTAGGTAAGGGTCTCCAAAGTTAAGGGTAATGTAGCGATCTTGCCCGGCAAGTTCATTAATAGATCCGACATCCGGTCAGGTAAGCTATGCTGAATATTGCGGAGAACTTGGAATTCTATACTTCAACCTGTAGCGATAGAGTGATTGAACGGGATTGGAAATATGAGTGCTCTATTCGGCACGTGGGCTCCGACCATTAAATGAGTGACGAAAATATCCTTGAGAGCCTAGAAGGTGTTATCTGGGAGGCAGAGCTTGCCCCTTTTCACTACAGCTTTGTCAGCTCGCCCGCCAAAAGACTCTTAGGGCATTCAGCAGAAGACATCCTTCAGGGCAAAACAAACTTCATCAATCCAAAGCTCAAGGCGGCGCTCGCTCAGGGCGTCGAGATCAGCGCCGATTGGTACGCAAGTTGCGGCGCTGCAGAGGTTTATGAATGGCAAAAACCGACCGGCGAAAAGATTTATCTCAAAGACCAGATCAGAATTGAAACAACAACGAAAGGAACGAAGCTCTATGGCTTGACCATAGATTTGACGGAATTCGTACAGCAAGAAAGAAAAGAACGCGCCGATCAGCAAATCATCTTCGATAGCGTGCCGGCGATGATCTGGTACAAAGACCGGCACAATATCATCTTGCGCGCTAACAAGCCAGCAGCGGAATCTATGGGATATACAGTGGAAACCATCGTGGGCAAATCCACTTACGATCTCTATCCCGAGGACGCGGAAAAATACTATCAAGATGACCTTAGCGTTATCAATTCGGGTGAATCGAGACTAGGCATCGTCGATCGCTATGTCAATTCCTCGGGCGAGATTCTCTGGCTGCAAACCGACAAAATCCCGCTCAGGGACAAGGCCGGCAACATACAGGGTGTGATGGTTTTCAGCCAAGACGTCACCGACCGAAAGAGAGCAGAAGAGCGCTTGCTCTCAGCGCACGCGGACTTGGAAACGAAGGTCGAAGAACGCACGCGTGAATTGACCGAGGCGAACATCTTTTTTACGCTGTCTCACGAACTTTTCTGTATCGCAGGATTTGACGGGCATTTCAAACAACTCAATCCACAATGGACGAAGGTTCTCGGTTATTCGGTGGAAGAACTGAAAGCTCGCCCGTACCTCGACTTTGTTCATCCTGAAGATCGCGAAGCCACACTGGCGCAAGCAGAAATTTTGTCACAGGGGAAACACATTCACTTTTTTGAAAATCGCTACCTGGCCAAAGACGGCACTATCAAGTGGTTGATGTGGAGCGTGTCTTCAGACCTGAACAATAGCGTAGTCTATGCAGTAGCACACGATATTACGCAACGACGTCAAACCGAAGCGCAGCTAGAAGACGTCAGTGCACGCATCAATAACGTTGCTCGACACCTGCCTGGTGTAATTTATCAGTTTTTGAAAAAGAAAAGTGACGGCTCCTATCACTTCCCTTACATCAGCGAGAGCTGCCGCGCCTTGCTCGGTTACGAGAGGCACGAGATCGAGCAAGACTCCAACCTCGCGTTCGTAAACATTCACCCGGACGACCAGGGTCCGATCAATGAAGCGATTGAACGATCCGCTCAGACAATGTCCGCCTTCAAATTCGAAATGCGAGTCATGACCGGCAGCACACTGAAGGTATTGCGAGCAACATCAACTCCGGAGTATTTGGAAAACGGTGATGTTCTGTGGAATGGACTCCTGATGGACATCTCCGACTTGAAGACGGCTGAGGACAAAGTCAAACAGCTCAACGAAGATCTCGCACAGCGTGTCAGCATTCTGGCGGCAGTCAACCAAGAACTTGAAATTCTTACACACAAGCTGGAACTCGCATACGATGAAGCGTTGGAAGCATCGAAATTGAAATCGGAATTCGTGGCGAACATATCACACGAAGTTCGTACGCCAATATCAGCGGTTCTAGGTATGACCGAATTGCTGATGGACACCAGCCTTTCAAACGAGCAAAGCAGTTTCGTCAAAATCGTCAACGAATCCGCTCAATCACTTTTGACAATCATCAACGACATTCTCGACTTCTCGAAGATGGAAGCGGGAAGATTGGAATTGGAAGTTATCGATCTAAACGTCCGCTCTATCGTAGAAGGGTGCGCGGATTGGTTGGCATCATCGGCGCGCCGTAAGCGCTTGGCCCTGATGACCTTTTGCGATCCTTCCATTCCGCAATTCGTCAAAGGAGACCCTGTACGTTTGCGCCAGGTTTTATTGAACCTCGCCAGCAACGCGATCAAATTTACCGAGAATGGCGAAATTCTCGTCAAAGCCTCGAAGTTTAGAGAAACTGACGAGCGAGTCGTGATCCTCTTTCAGGTTACAGATACCGGCATCGGCTTGTCGGAAGCGGCGAGAAAAAGGCTCTTCCAGCCGTTTGCCCAAGCAGATGGCTCTACGACACGTAAATATGGCGGCACCGGTCTAGGTCTATCGATCAGCAAACGGCTCGTCGAAATGATGGGCGGTGAAATCGGCGTTTCTAGTGAGGAAAAAAAGGGCTCGACATTCTGGTTTACCGTACCGCTCGAAAGAGAAAAGTGGCCCGCGCAACCCGACATGAAAGCCGAGCAATTGCAAGTACTAGTGCCATTTGACGTTCTTGTCATCGACTCGTCCACTTCTTCTCGCAGCATCATATCTTCATATCTTTCCAGCGCCGGAATCAAGGTCGCCGAAGCAGGCAGCCCCGAAGAGGCGCATCAGCTGCTTTCAGAGGCAGAGCGAAACAAATCGCATTTCACAGTCACAATCGTCGATTCATCGCAAGGCAATTTCGACGGATTTGAATTGTCGCAAAAAATAATTGAATCGCATTCTGAAGTTGCCGGTCGCGTTGTTTTGGTTGCCTCATTCGATGAGAAAGAGCGCATGGAGAAAGCGGTTACAGGTGGTGTTGCCGCATGCCTGGTGAAACCGCTGAGACGCGCGCACTTACTGGAAGTGGTTTTGAAACCTGGTTTTCGCGGTCAAGAGATTTTGTCGATGCCGGAGTCCGTCGAGCTTGGACTCGATAGTGCGCTCGATGACCTGGTTTATCAGGGCCATTCACTGGCCGAAATACCAGCTCAAAACAACGGTAAGTGGAGAGTGCTTCTCGCGGAGGACAATCCTGTCTTGCAGCAGCTTGCCGAGCGGCAATTGCGTAAGTTCGGGCTTGACGTTGTAATTGTTTCCAACGGACAGGAAGCGGTGCAAGAGTTCGAAAAGCAGAGTGATGATCGATTTGATGCCATATTTATGGACTGTCAGATGCCGGAGATGGACGGCTACGAAGCGACCGTGGAAATTCGGCGGCTTGAAGAGACTGCAGGTGGGCGCGTGCCAATCGTGGCAATGACTGCAGGAGCGATGCCGTCGGACCGCGAGCGCTGTATTCGATCGGGAATGGACGACTATTTGAGCAAGCCGGTCGGCCACGATCAACTGAGGAGAGTGATCGCCTCATGGATACCTTTGGCGCTCAATGCAAGCACTTCGGCAACAACGCCCACAGCGGAGACCCGGGAAATGTCAACAGATGGAAGCCAGCAAAACGGCGCGCTCAATAGCGCCGATGCCAAAGAATCACCGCCAATTAATCTCAATGAGTTGAGAAAACTTTATGGAGATGACGATCTGCACGATATTCTCAAGATGTTCCTATCAGAAGCAACCGAACTCTTGGCATCGGTGCGAACTCAAATAGATTCGCGCTCAGACCGAGAGCTGGCGGCAACCGCTCATCAACTCAAAGGTTTGTCGGCTGTTTTATGCGCGGACAACCTGACCAGGCTCAGTTTGGAGATTGAACAATCGGCGAAGAAATCCGCTTGGGAACCAGCTGAAAGCTGCCTGGGCTTGCTTCAAGAAGAATTCAAGAAAGTAAAAGCCTTCGTCAACGACTATCTGAAAGCGAGTTAGTTCGGAAGCGTAGAGGCTATCCGCGTAGGGGCGCATTGCATGCGCCCACCGGACCGCAGCCATCTGGGCGGCTTTATGTGCCGGACGGAACCCGGCGCTCCGGCCACGAGCGGGATATAGGACAGTAACCAAAAGTATCCCAAAAGGCTATCGGCGCCCGTCGTAAAAATGCGAGCGGCTGAAGCTTCATAACTGGCTTGTGGCAAGCCTCTTCTAATATAATTGTGGCGGTTCTAGTGGGCAAAACTGAGCCCTTGTAAGGAGCGAATGCTCCCTTTCATTGTTGGCTCCACAGATGGTGGCATGGTGCTAAGAATCCTAATTATCGTTCTTGTCCTGATTTTATTGGCGACACCAATTACCGGATGGTGGCTTTGCCAGCGTGCGCTGCCCGTTACAGACGGCGTTGTGACATTGGAACCACTGATGCATGGTGCGCAAATCAGATTTGACGAACGAGGAATCCCGTACGTCGAAGCGTCATCGGACAGAGATCTTTGGTTGGTGGAAGGCTACGTGCATGCGTCGGACCGCATGTTTCAGATGGACATGCTCAGACGCGCCGCCCGCGGACAGATGTCGGAAGTTTTCGGCGAGCAATGTTTAATCGACGACAAACTCATGAGAAGCATCGGAATTTCGCAAATCGCCGATGCCGAATTGAAAAAACTTTCGCAAGACGTGCGCGCATTTTTAGATGCATACGCGATGGGCGTCAACGAATACTTGCGCCGCAACGTGAAGACCTTACCGTTGGAGTTCGCAACGCTGGCATATCGACCTGATCCATGGAAGCCGGTCGACACACTGTGCGTTCTTAAATACCTGCAATTTGAGGGTGATGAATCGTGGCGCCTGGACGACCTGCGTCAAAAAATTCTTGATACCAAAGGTGGCGAAAAGCTGGCTTCAGAAATATTCGAAGAACCGCTGCGCTCAGTTATCAATCAGCCACCGACACCAATTCCACCGCCGAAAGAAGAACCTGTCCCGGCCACTCCGGCAGCACTTCCGGACGCCACAACGCCTGATGCCGCGCAAGCAGCGCAGGGGAACGAAAAAGGAACAGCAGGCACGACCGGCACAGCAGGAAGGTCTACCACCGGACCTGAAACAAAAACCGGTACGAGAACCCCACGTGAAGCAGCAGCAGCAGGTACGCGTGTGACAGGAACAGCGACAACTGGCGCGAGGAGATCCGGGTTCGGTACCTCCACTACGCGTTCTGAATCAACACCTGCACTGCGCACAGCACCGTCGCTTCCCACCCAACCGGCAGTGAACACGGCTCCTTCCGCGCCATCAAATCCGGAGCCAACCACGGCACCCGAGATCAACTATGTGCCGAAGACTCCATTGCGTCCGACGCAGCCAACCGGCTTTGTTCCGTCGCTCGAGTCTTACAAAAAAGCCATGTCTCGCCTGGCATCAATGGACCCCCGCATCGGCAGCAACGCATTTGCAATTGGTGGTGCGATGTCCGACACACACGGCAGTTTGTTAGCCAACGACAAGCATGCACTGTATACGGTGCCTGATCGTTTCTATCAAATTTCACTCAAGTCGCCTTCCACTCATCTGGTTGGTGCCACCATTCCAGGCGTGCCGGGCATCATGACAGGACGCAATGCCTTTATCGCATTTGGCTCCGCAAATATCAAAGCCGACACGCAAGACTTGATACTGGAAGAATTCTCATCGCAGTTCCCGAACAAGTACCGCACCGCGCAAGGCTGGCAAAACGTGACAGAGAACCTGGAAGCGATTCCGGTTCGCTTGAAAAAAGACCTGCTGCACAAGGTGTTGGTCACAAAACACGGACCCATCTTGACCCGCAACGAAACATCTGGTTTGGCTCTCAATTGGACGGGTTCCAGACCTCTCAAGCCAATCATTGAGTCGCTCTGGAAGATGAACAAGGCGAAGGACCTGGTTTCGTTCTCGCTGGCACTCGACGACTATCAAGGCAACCCGCAGACATTTGTTTTTGCCGACAAAAAAGGCGCAGTGGGCTACAAAGTTGCAGGCGCTGTGCCCGACCGACGCCGTTTTGGTGGTGGCAGTGTGATGGTGCCAGGCTGGTTGGTCAGGCAAGACCCACCGCTCATGAAACCGGCGGAACTTCCGCAAGAACTGATTTCTAAAGAAGGTTTTGTCATCTCGGGCGAACAGCGCATTCCCGGACACCCCAGTATCAGCAGCCCATATCCTCCGATGCGCATCCGTCAGGTTTTGACCTCGTTCAAACGCAGCGGTCAACGTGCCGGACTTCCTGAACTTGGACTTCTTCAAACCGACCAGACGGCGCCGCTTATCGAATTGGTCAAATCTGAGTTAAAACGCGCGACCGACAAAACCGAGCTGATTGATAAGACTCAATTGACGGCGCTCGAACAATTGAACAATTGGTCACAACGTCAATATCAATTGACGCCGGACAGCGTGCCGGCCGCAATTTACGAGAGTTTCATCAATACGCTGGCGCACAGACTTCTGGAGCCGAAGTTAGGCTCAGAAGCAACCGCCGAGTATTTGGAGCGTTGGCCGCGTTGGACGGTGCTGGTTGAAAGGATTCTGCGGTCTCATCCCAATCAGTGGTTGCCGCCGGGCGAGCGCAGCTACGATGCGTTCTTGATTTCGACATTTGGCATGTCGCTGAAGGGTGCACGTGTATCCGCTGAAAAAGAAGACGCCAAAATCGTCCCCTGGGGTTCGCTGCACAAAGCGACATTCCGTCATCCGATCGGCAAATATGTTTCCAGTCTGGAAAAGATAGCACCTATCTTTGATGTTGGACCTGTAGGTGTCGGCGGCGACCAGGATACGGTCAACGCATCCAACATCAAGCCATCGAAAGACGCATGGAATTTCGCGTCCTCCGTCGGACCGACATTGCGCGTGCTCGTTGATATGGCTGATGACGAGAAGCTTTACGCTAACTTGGCGTTGGGTGAATCAGGACAACTGATTTCCTCTTACCGCTCCGACCAACAAAAAGCCTGGCTGAAACTAGAACCACATGCGATGGCAGTGTCAGACAAACAACTAGAAAGACAAACGCAACACAAATTGATTCTTACCAATCAATAAACCCACGGGGAGAATGACAGTGCCCGCCAAAGATACAACCGCGACAAAGGACGAAAAAGCATTGACTGCTGAAACAAAGACAGACAGAATATTGGTGGCGGACGAGATCAGCCAGGAAGGCATAGACGTTATGTCGCAGGCGCTGTCGGTAGACTACCTGCCAAAGATAACGCCGGAAGAGCTGCTTAAGGTCATTCCAGAATACACAGGTTTGCTGGTGCGAAGCAGAACCGTGGTGACGCCGGAAGTAATCAAAGCCGGAAAAAACTTGAAGGTGATCGGGCGCGCCGGAGTCGGCGTCGACAACATCGACATCGGCGCAGCTACGGAAGCGGGAATCCTCGTAGTCAATTCCCCTGAAGGAAACACTGCCTCAGCAGCGGAGCACACTGTCGCTTTGATGATGTCTTTGGCGAGAAACGTTGCGGCTGCCGATCGCTCGATGAAAGACGGAAAGTGGGAGCGCAGCAAATTCACAGGCACTGAATTATTCAACAAAACATTGGGTGTGGTTGGGCTTGGAAAAGTCGGGCAAAGAGTGGCGCAAACAGCACAAGCACTCGGTATGAAAGTGATTGTTTACGATCCACTGATCAGCCAAGAGCGCGCCGCCCAGCTTCATATGCAAATCGTAGCGCTCGAAGAGATCTGGCGCCGTGCCGATTTCATTACGATTCACACGCCAAAGACACGGGAAACAACAAACTTGATCAGCGGCACCGTGCTTTCGCGAGTCAAGCCCGGCGTACGCATTATCAACGCTGCGCGCGGCGGCATCATCGATGAGCATGCACTGGCGAAAGCAATTCAAGACGGAAGAGTTGCCGGAGCAGCGCTTGATGTTTTCGACGACGAGCCACCTAAAGATTCGCCTCTTTACGCACTCGGCGATAAAGTCGTTTTGACGCCTCACCTCGGCGCATCCACAGTTGAAGCGCAATTCAACGTCGCTATCGACCTGGCCGAACAAATGAGAGATTATCTTACAACTGGTTTGGCAAAGAGCCCTGTCAACCTGCCATTCATGCGCCCTGAGATCTTGAAGAGCCTGGGCAAATACGTTTGGCTGGCTGAAGCAATGGGGGCCATCGCCGGTGAGTTGAGCAACGGTTCCATCAAAGAATTGGAAACACTCGCTTACGGCGGTCTGGCAAGTAGAGATACGTCACCACTGACGGTGACGGCACTGCGTGGCATGCTTTATACAAAAATGGAAGGCGTCACTTATGTCAATGCATCATTGATTGCCAGACAGCACGGTATACAGGTGCGCGAAAGCAAGTTCGAAGAGACAAGTCAATTTGGCGACGAGCTTTCCATCATACTTTCGACAGAATCTGGTATCACTTCGATGTCCGGCACCATCCTCACACACGACGAACCGATCATCACGAAAATCAATGACTATCCGATCAATCTCACGCCGGCACGGTACATGTTGTTCACCATGCACCGAGATCAACCCGGTATGGTCGCGAAGGTCGCGGGTATTCTCGGCAAGCACGATATCAACATAAGCACGATGTCCGTTGCAAGAAAGGGCATCCGTGAAGATTCAGTCATGGTAATGACACTCGACGATCCGATTCAGCAAGAACTGATCACTGAATTGAACGAAGTCGACGGCATTCACATGGCGCGCTTCGTTTCGCTCATTCCGCAAAGCCGCCGATAAAGCGGTCGACATCAACCGCAATTGCATGCGGTTTGCTCCAGTCTTGGTAAATCAATGGGAAAGTCCAAAAAGAAAATATTTGCAGGTGCAGCAACCCTTCTGATTTTTCAAACCGGACTGTTGCCTTTACGTGCATCCGCACAGCTCACTGAATCAGGAATGAATCCGATTCGGCTGCCGGCCAGCATGACAAAGCATCCCAGCCTCGAAAAGGACCAGAGTCTCGAAGCGATTCTAAAACCGCAAGAATTGCCGACTACCCCGGTCACGCCAATCTCACTTGCTGGTGTCAAGATTCCAGGAGTAACCGCTGCCACGACAAATCTGTTGGCGCAAAATCATTTCGTGGTAATCAACAATACCAATTTCGAAACGATGGGCGATCTCTATCGCGACAATAGACTAAAAGGCAAACCCAATTTCGTCACTCTCGACAGCATCGTTCATCCGTATTTTGCCACCACCAACGGACTGATAGCCGCAGTTATTGAAGAGCATGCCATGCCTGAACTCAAGCAAGTTCTTCACGCCATGCTCAAGGCGGCTGTCGAAGATTATCGGAACGCGGAAGACGCAGAAATAAAAGACGATATTCAGCGCAACCTTGCCTTTCTCATAGTTGCAATTCGCCTCATCGATCCTTCGACCAAACTTCCCGATATGGGTGGTGCCACGGATCTATCAGACAAAGAAATGAATAACATTGCGTCTGGCTTTAAGACTCGCTCCGAAATTTTCGACAGAGAAGAAAACTTCGAAGCGCTGGGCCCCCTTGGTTGGTTCGCAAAGCGCCAGAAACTCTCGTCATTTTATCGATGCGCACAATGGATTTCCAGAATGGATTTCCCACTCACCGACGTAACTGTGGATACAGAGACAGGCAGCGGCAATTTATTTAGACGCTCTGTTCTGCTATATCGCGCACTCGACCGCGCCACCATTGGCGGAAAACCTGCGGTAGCATCCTGGCAGAAGCTCGTTTCAGTTTGGGAACTGTTCGCCGCCAGCTCGCTTAGAAACAGGCAACGTACACTGCTATACACCGACTTCAAGGCAGTGGTGCCCGGTGGTACTCAAGATTTGAAAGCGACGCTCAACAGTCTGGCGAGCCCGTTTTTTAGAACAAAACTTTTGCTGTCCGTACGCAAGCAAAAACCGGTTGGACTCGGTGCAACTTCAATTTTCGATCTTGCGGACAGCGGTGGTGACGATGCTCAACATGCATCCTTCCGTTTGATGCCTTTGATTGAAGATCCCGAGATTCCCTGGATTCGAGCACGGGCAGAGAACTACACGGACGATGAAAGAGGCACCGTATGGTGCCCGCTATCCTTGCTGATTCTGCATGCCCGCGGAGCTCAAGCAGCAACCAACATTTTGTATAACGGAGTTTCTGTTCTGCAACCCGACCTCAACAAATCAATTCCTGAGTTGGAACGCTTGGTCGCCAAGCCGAAAGCAGGTCAAACACTTACTGCTGCCTGGGAACGCTCTTGGAATATTCTAAGCGGCTATTTCAAACAGTTTCCTACAGAAGCTCAAGCGCCACTTAAGACCGATCTGTGGATGTCTAGACATCTCGAAAGCGCTTTTAGCGGTTGGGTAGATGCACACATCGCCCTAGCAGACATAAGCCAAAATAGTGTTGCTGAAAAACCGGATGCAGCGAATGCGGCTGCCACAGGTTCGGGAACAACGACAGCCAATTCGACAGCTGCAAGTTCCAAAGCTGCAAGTTCCAACACTGCAAATTCCGCAGCAACGGCTTCTACTACCGGCAATGACTCTGCGAAGAGTTCAGCAACTACCACGACCACGACAACAGCTACAGCAAAAACATCAGACACCCCAACTAAAACGACGGCCCAACCCGCCCCCAGCATTCCGGCTGGAGCACCGATTGTAAAACCAGCGTCGTTTCATTATTTGGAACCCGTACCGGGTGTCTTCCGCGCCATTGAAACAGACGCGCGGACACTTCAAGACAAGCTAACGGCACTTGGATATTTCCCACCCCGCTACGAGCAACGCCTGAATGACTTCAAGCGCCTTGCTCAAAGACTGGCACAAATTGCCGATGCTGAGATTGAGGGCAAACCAACAACACCGGTCGATTTCAAATTGCTGGCGGGCAGCACTCATACTGCTGCGGGTGAGCAGTTGTGCATACTGAAGGCGCAGCTTGCTGTTGTCGGGCTTGGC
>DTSE01000147.1:33270-36440 GCA_012965515.1 Candidatus Melainabacteria bacterium
GGCATCGATTTCATTCTAGACCAGGTGTCTTCACCGCTGCCGGGTTCGCTCAGCATCGTCGCGCCAACAAATGCACCAGCTCCGACAATTACAATGCCGTCGCACTCCTTGGGAATGACGCCGGGAGCAGCGCTAACAAGCGGAACGAGTATTCTCAACAGCGGTAAAACAGCGCTGAGCAAAACAGCGAGCAATATCTTGTCGGCGGCTGCAACGGCGAGCCCGAAACCAGCGGCAAGCTCAACAAGCTCTGCAAATGCAGCACCAAAACAGCCACCGCAAGATTCGATTTACAAGCGTCAGCTCAAGTCAGCCAACTTGGTACTTGGAAGACCGGGCTTGGTGCTGATGCTGTGCCAAACATCGCAAGGTGCGATGCTGGTTCGCGGTGGCGTTTATACCTACTATGAAGTGAGTGGTGCGCCGATGCGAGCGGAGCATCTTAAGCGGAAATTGCAGTTTGATCTATTGCGTCCGCCCGTTTGGGCGCGCACATTTGACGTCATTCAAGAAGCAGCTGGGAAAGAACCTATTTTTCAAAAAGTGCAGTAAGGAGATAGCAAGAAATGAACTCTTACAAGGTAGGCATTGTGGCAAAGAAAACGCGAAAGCCGTCGCTGCCAAAAACACATTCCGAGAAAGCGCAGATTACAAAAGCGAGTCAGGGCAAGTCGCTTGCACTCTCGCTCTCTATACTCGCTTTGCTCGTCGCTGGTTTCTGCCCTGCCTCACTTTCTGCCGATGCACAAGCTGTTGATCCGTCAGTGAAGCACGACAAAGAGCCCTTTACCGCAGACAAAACACCACCGGATATGGTGGTGGACGAACGAACAGAATTAGAGATGCTTCGTGATCTTGGTGACAGTCTGAAGAAGTTGGAACATGCCACTACTGAGACAGTGAAAGAGGTCAACCGGCACGCACCAGCACCGGTGAATATGCAAGATATCGTGACGGAACAGGTTCTCAATCCTTTTATGTATGACCCGTGGGATCCAGCTTTGAATGCGTCCTTACGCAATGGTCCGTTACTTCCGCCTCGGAAAAAATGGCTGGATTTTGACGTTAGTCAGGTTGCACAGGTCGTCGGAATTTTGCAGCATGAAGTTTCATCGCTGTGTCCACCGGTTTCACTGTCGAACACAGCAAAAGACTCCTTTAAAGTCGAACTTGGTTTGATGACCGAAGCAAATGGAAAAATTCAAACGACAAGCGACCAATTGAAACAGCTGGCTCAGGGTCCGAACTATGACAATGAAAAAATAGGCAAAGCTGCGCATGATATTCGCACAGCCGCCCGCACGATCGAAGAATGTCGCAAGCGTGCAGTGAAAGCGCTGGCAAAGAAGTAAGATGACGGAAGGCACAGTCGAATCGAATGCGAAAGCAGCGGTTGATGCCGGCATCTGGCACAACACAAGGATTCAACTGGCCATTTTTGTTCTGCTTTACCTGGTACTGCGTCTGCCCTGGGTTTTCACGCTGCCGATAACAGAGGCGCCGGACGAAGGCAATCACTTCTGGGTTTGCCAATTTCTCACAACCAATCTGCGTTTGCCTACGGGACAGGAGGTTCTTTCGGCAGGAGGACCAGCAGAATATGGTTCGCTTCCGCAGTTTGGATACTTGCCGAATGTTGTTTGCTCGCTCTTCGCAAGCGAGCTTACGATGCCTACGTTTTCCCGCATCGGCAGCGTCATTGCGGGAATTCCAACCTTGCTCGCAGCGTTTCTAATCGGCAAGGAAATCTTTCCCGGATGCTTGCTGCGCTCTTTGGCATTGCCACTACTGATAGTGCTACATCCTCAGCTGGTTTTCACGCAAAGCTACACGAACACTGATGCCACCACAGTGTCTCTAGCGAGCGTTTCGATTTACCTGGTTGTTTGCGCCATCAAACGTGGATTGACAATGAAAGCGTCACTAGCACTAGGCTTTCTGCTCGGATGGCTGGCACTGTCGAAGCATACCGGATTGAGTATCGTCCCGGCGCTCGGACTCGGGGTGCTTGCGGCGACATTCGGAAGAGGCGAGCCGGCTGCATCCGCGCTCAAGAAGATCTTTGCGGCAGCCGGGGTTTTTGCAGCCACTTGCGGATGGTGGTTCGTCCGCAACTACTTCGAATTCTCAGGCGACATCCTCGGTTCGCGAACCATGTACGAAACATGGTCCAAGATTTTGCCGCGAAAAGACGGAGTAATTGTTCACCCATGGCCGGAAGTGCACCAATTTGGATGGTGGCGTTTTGTCTTTTTCGACTTCTTCGGACTGTTCGGGTACATGAACCGCTACATCTATAGACCCGCTTACATCGCGTATTTTGCGTACGTAATTGCAGCGGTAGTGGGCTGGTGCGGCTTTATCAAGCTAAAAAACAGTAATAAGACTTCGCAAGAGCGTTTAAGTTCAGCTGATTCTGAAATTCAGAGAAAAGAAACAAACCAACGCGCCGAACCAAATGTAGCTTCAACAGCTTCAGAAGCACAGAAAACAGAGTTAGATAAACAATCGGAATTAATAGATACACGTGCAGAAAAACTGATCTGGCTGCTTTTCCTTCTCTGCCCGCTGCTAAATCTCGCGGCGATGCTCACCGCGACATTGCTTAAGGTGACTGGTCCCCACGGACGTTACCTCTTCCCGTCGATAATTCCTATCGATGCGCTACTAATTGCAGGCTTCTTCCGCCTTGGCGACAAGTTCGGAAAGTGGGCGACTCTC
Organism: Candidatus Melainabacteria bacterium; assembly: GCA_012965515.1. GTDB lineage: Bacteria > Cyanobacteriota > Vampirovibrionia > Obscuribacterales > Obscuribacteraceae > QKMZ01. Next base: position 35,992 of record DTSE01000147.1, read on the forward strand.
AGTTTGCTGGCATTGCACGTCGCCGTCACCGTCGGCTCCTGGCTAGTTTTCTACCCCCCACGCTAAATAGCTCACAACGACAATCGCCTTGGCGGCAGGAACGGGAGGCAAGAATGCCTCCCCTGCGCTTCGCTTCCTAGATGTTGTACGTTTCCGCCCGCTGGCGATGTATGGCATCGCCATTGAAAAACGGTCGCATGCAATGCGACCCCACGCCGGTTTTCTGTAGGGGCGGCATTCTTGCCGCCCGCCAGAGATGCATAGCATCGCTATCAAAAAACGGTCGCATGCAATGCGACCCCACGCTTGGTCCATACCCACGCTCTAACCCCCACGCTTTAAAAGCGGGCGAGCCGCCCGCGGTCCCAGGAAATCCCAATTTCCTTGTGGGGCGAGGGCTGCAACAAAATTGCAAACTCTCTTCCTTAATGTTATTTCACACCCCCATG
>DTSE01000148.1 GCA_012965515.1 Candidatus Melainabacteria bacterium
TCAGCTGTCAATCCTTGCCTCAATCATCGTAAGCGTAATCACCGGTTTGCTTTTCACCTGGTCTGTAATTCAAAGGCTGCAAACCGTTGCGTCCAACATCAGAAGCATGGAAAGCCATCAAGAGATGCTTGACACAGTGGGCGGCGACGACGAAATCGCCGCCCTCAATAAGTCAGTGCAAGAGACCGACAGAAGGATCAGGCAAGCCGAGGAGTTTCAGGCCCAGACCGCTCGCATTGTTGCAAATGAACTTAAGGAGCCCTTGGATCTGCTAGCTACATACTTGCAAAAGTTATTGGATGATGGCTTCACTTCCATGACTGCAGATGGCAAACAAAGGCTGGAGCGTTCACTGCAAGAAGTCGACAGACTGCGCACACTCACGCGCGATCTTCTATCGCTGGATAAAATCAGCAGGGCTGGATGGGATTTACAAATTGCAGAAGTAGACCTTGCAAACATTGCTGCAACCGCAGTTGACACCGTGAAGGATTTCGCATCCTCAGTGTTCGTTTCAATCGAAACCCAATTGACGGAAGTTCGCGTAATGGGCGATTCTGCTCGTTTGCAACAAATAGCACTAAATCTGCTCACTAATGCAATTAAGTTCTCAAAGCGCGGAAAAAGCATTGTGGTTGTTACAGAGTCCGAAGGACGTTTTGGCAAACTCTCTGTCACGGATCACGGTACAGGCATTCCTGACGATTTCCAGAATTTGATTTTCGGCAAGTACGAACAAGCTTCACGAGAAGACTCCACCGAAAAAGGTGGGTCTGGACTCGGTCTTGCAATCAGCAAAAAGCTAATTGAGACTCAGCAGGGCAAAATGGGTTTCAATTCAAAACTTGGAGAAGGCTCTACGTTTTGGTTCATGCTTCCTCGGCAAAACATGAAGTCTCGAGAGCCTCATCAGTCGCCGAAATCCGCCGGCGAGCCAGAAACGAGCGAGGTGACGACTGAGGCTATGTGCGAAACAGCCTCCCCTTTGGACAGTCAAGAACGAATTCCGGTACGCCCGACGCTCTGGCTCAATGGTTTACTAATTGTTTTTCTGCCAATGGTTTTGCAGCTAGCGACAATCGGTTTGCTATGGGTTGTAATCAATCAGATCGGAATCAACGTCGATGCGCTATATCGCATTGGCAGCATTGCCCAAAACCATTCGGCTGTGATGGACGCTATCGGCTTTTCATCCCGCCTCTCAATGCTCTACAACATAGAAAAAGATGAATTCTACAAGGGCTATGCGCAAACCTACCAACGCCAGCTGTCAGACTTGATTTATCAATCAACCCAGATGAGCCAGGGCGATCCAAAACGCGAACAAACCGCAGCGTTGCTCGAACGCCTGGCGAATCGCATTATTCAAGGCGAAAACGACATAATGGATGCGCCACAAGACTCACAAGTGAGTGAGGTTTTTGGCACATCAAAACTGGTGGAGATGCTGAATGTCTTCAAGCAGATTGCCCTGCCTGTGGAAGTATCAGTAAGCGAGGCAAACAAAGTTATTGAAAGTAATACTTTGGCGAAAATGGAAATGCGGCAAAATATAGAGACCATCATACTTTTGTCATCCGTTTGTACCTTTATCTCCGCAGTAATACTTGGTGTTATGGTTACCAGAAAACTGGCGTTCAGAGTTGATCATGTCGTTCAGAACACCAGGAATCTTATCGACAGGAAGCCGCTATTTCCCCCGCTACCTGGAACTGACGAAATCGCTTTTGTCGATCGTTCATTCTATGAAGCGGCGAATCATCTAATCCAATTGGAGCAGTTCAAGCAAGAGATAATCGCGATTACCAGCCACGAGTTCCGTACGCCGCTAACTTCCTTATTGGCAAAGGTAGACCTGATTCAAGTGGGCGTTTTTGGAGCGCTAAATGAAAGCGGTTGGACAGTTGCGAGAAAAGCAAGAAAAAATATTTCTTTCCTGATAGTGCTCATCACAAATTTGCTGGATCTAGAGAAGATCCAATCGGGGAAAACAATTGTCTCTAAGGATTCTGTGAGTTTTGATGATGTACTCCGCAAGGCAGTCCAAGAAGTTTCCGAGCTGTCAGAAGAAAGACTTCCAATGATTGAAGTGGAAGAGAACAATATCACGGCAAACGTTGATGCTGTCCGCCTCGCGCAATCGATTTCCGCCGTACTCAGAGAGATGTTGGAATACTCAACAGAAGACACAATACTGAAAATAGACACCCAAGCAAAAGAAAAGGTAGTCCTCGTCACAATAACTGCCCGCGGCAAAGAATGCAGCCAAAAAGCTTTAGACAGAAAAACTGCTCGCGGGCGGCTTGCGGTCGACTTGCTGAGAGCGATAGTCGAACAGCATCAAGGCGCAACAGAAATCAAAGCAAGTGACAAACAATTAGAAGTAAAGCTGGAAATACCTGACTCATAGCGCAAACACTCTCGAATCTCAAAGGTACTCTCCGAAAGTGTTCGAACTGAACTCTATTTGTATTGGCGAAGCTTTGAAGGAATATCCAGAAGCCTCACTCGTTCATTCGTGAAAAGGTTGTGCAAGGCTTTTCTATCTGCACTCGTGAAGTCTCCATGAGTATCTCGCAGGAATTGGGTGAAGGTGTTACCTTTATCCCCACGAAGCCAGGCACTAGATCCCTTGAGAGAATGCATCATCATTTCTTGTATGGATTCTGCTTTGGCTTTGACCGTTCCTTCCATAAATCCAAATGCTTGCTTCTCTACAATCATGCTTGCGTTGCGCCCTGCCTGGTTTGACAGGACGCGACTTGCATTTGCGGTAATCGCCATCGCTTCTGATAGTTGTGCTTTTGTCGTGCGCGGAGGTATTAGCAGCGAAACAACGTCGGCTTCTCGATCAAGCATTACAACCGGAGACTTGACCTCCGAACTTACTCTGAACGGAAACTCACCCCACTCTCTGGTGAAGGTTTTGCCTAGTTTGTCAAAGAATGGCTTTGTTCCTCTTACCTCAGGAGATTGGGAAATATAACGCGAGAAATCGAACTTATTCGGGTCGCCACCATCTAAAACAAATTCTTCCTTGTAGAATTCCCGCGGACGTAAATTCAAGACTCTAGATTTGTCTACCCGGACGAACTTCAATTCGCCCGCTTTGCTCAAGTCAATCGAAGTCTTTTCTCCGGTATTCACAAAAAGAGCTATCTGTCTTTTTCCATAGCCGCCGGCTGTTTCTGACGCGGCACCTAATGATTCCATCGAGCCGGTGCCAATGACAGTAGGCGAGTCTTCCAGACCAGCAAATCCAATGCGACGCGCTTTTGTCGATATCGAACCAGTTTCAATGGAGTTCACAGCGACTCTGGCAACCTGATTCTCGGCTGACAGAGAAGCAAATCCAACTGCAGGTCTGGCGAGTACGGGACTGGCCTCAGGCAATGCGCTCTTACCAAAAGCAACAACCGGCGCCTTCTCGCTGGACAACAATGCTACGGCTTCGCGCAAGAGACCGGATTCATTCGAGAGCCCCTTGGGAAGCTGTGCGACTACGTCAGCACCGGCAGCCAATGCTCGCCCTCTGGTCAGGGCCACGACACCAGCGACACCGGCAACCATCGTCGCCCCGGCCGCAATGGCTGTATAAGGATGCTCTCGAACAAACGTTCCGAATGTATTTGAGAATTCCTGTGCCTGCTCACCGGTTGACTTGGAGGCATCAGTGCCTGTTTTTCTGTGCTGATGTTCTGAGTTACTCTCAATTGCTTGCATCGCATTATCCATCCATTAGTAGCTAGGCGTTCTATGGCTGGAATTGTATGTGCGCAATTTTCAAAAAGTATTGAGATCGCAATGCGGCAATTACGAGCAGGTCAAGCGGCGACCTTCAAGCGCAAGAGTGAGCTTCCGAATAATTGAGAAATGAAATACTATCCACGCAAATCGCGAACAATATACTGCTTCAGGAAACCAGTGCCCTTCGTCACCATATCTTGCTGCAAATCCGGCTGTCCAAGTATCCATTGCCACAAACGGTCACCATTGTTTTTGTAATCATGAACGCCGTGGTCGGCACCTTTGATCATGTATTCAGTGACTGAATTCGTGCCGGCATTGTAGACGCGACGCTCAACATTCCCTTCGGTGGAACGCTCTACGATTCTCGCGTCACCGCCGCCGACTTCACTCCATACAAGCGCTTGCAGCGGAGGCTGCGAACTTTCCAGATTGGTCGGAATCAGCACTTCTTCGGAGGTGTCGCCGGCGCCGCCTCGATACGGAAGAATTTCATCCTTGTCACCATGAACAATCATGATCGGCACTGGCTTGACTGGTGCTTTATCACCCTTCATCCAAGTGCCGCTCATGGCCACGATTCCGGCAACACGCTCGGGACGATCGGCAGCATAGACCTCGGCAAAGCGCGCACCGTCGGAGAATCCAATCAAACCTACTTTGTCGGCTGCAGTGGTCTTCTTCGATATATCGCTCAGTACATCGTCCAAGTAATCGCGATCATCATATGAGCTGTCAATCTGCGCAGGCATGTTCTTGCGACCGGGGACATTCCATGTGGAACTCTCTTTTCCATACGATCCGTCGAGAACTCTCGGTTTCGGATTGGCAAAAACAACTATCGTACCGGTTCGTTCTGCTTCAATCGGCAAGCCGCTTTCAGTCGCCATCACACCTTTCATGTCGCCGAGCCCGGCGCCGCCCATGGCGACGATTACGGGCGAACGGCTGTCGGCATTTCTCGGTACGTAAACATCATAGTCGCGCCCGTCAGCGAGCTTAACGCGGTTCATCTCGCCGACTGTCAATTCGGAGCCTTCCTTGAGCAGCGATTCTCCGCTTGCTCTGAATTCTTCCGGAACATCGTTTCGTCTTTTGTCAGCGATCATGCGATCGAAGCGAGCAAGGTCGGTTTTACCGAGCTCATCGATCAGTTCGCTTCGAACATCCCATCTCTTGCCAAACCAGCCATAGTCATTGCCATACTTTTGAGCATAACGCTCGTTTACGAGTTCAAACTCTTTCTCGTTGAGCGGTGCAATTGCATCCCACAACGCCGATTCATCGGTTCCAAAATTGTTCATGCCCCGATTAGCGGCGCGGTCAATTTTGTCGACTGCTGCTTCGAGCTTTGCAGGCAACGGCTTGGACGCGAGAACAGCGATTGAAGCGGCTTTGTCGTCAGCGCCTACGATTTGGAAGTCGCTCAAGTAGGCAGCGCTAGTGTTTGGTCTTTTATCTATTATCGCAGCGGCGTTTTTTCCGTATGCGGCTCCTACAGCTTCGGCGGCGGTCTTCGAATCAAGACGGTCGCTTGTTGCAACGAGTTTTTGCGCGTCGGAAATCGTCGGCTCAGCAGCCGTATCAAACTTGCCGCTCATGCAGCACCTCTAAGTCGGAAGGGGGGAGGAAGATCTAAGTACGGGGGAGCTACAAAGACTTCTTAGGAGTTTAGAAGGAATATGAGAAATCTAACGGGACTTATTGGCAAATTGGGGGCTTGACGAGAGAAATTATCTACAGCAGCCGTGGCGGAGGTGTGGCACTTGGCCGAGAAAGGGATAAATCTTCGACTACTGAGTTAATATACGGATTGAATTCAGATCGGACAGTGCGAAATTACCACCTGCAGGTAAAACCGGATACCGGGATCAACAAATAGTGGAAATCAAAAGAGTCTTGATGGTCGACGACGACCAGAACATTAGAAGGATATGCCAGGTCTGCTTGACCAATGTGGGCAAATGGCAGGTCATTCTGGCGGCATCCGGTTATGAAGGGTTGGAGCTGGCAAGGAAGGAAGCGCCGGACGTAATCCTCTTAGATGTGATGATGCCGGGCATGGATGGTCCTACCACTTTGCTAAAACTGCGCGAAGATGAACAACTGAAGCACATCCCCGTCATTTTGATGACAGCGAAAGTTCAGCCGCAAGAAGTCGAACAGTACACGCGGCTGGGCGCCAGCGGGGTGATAAGCAAGCCTTTCGACCCTCTGACGCTGCCGCAAGAGATTAAGAAACTCGTCAACGGCGCTTGAGCCGGATTTTTGCAGCAAAGGACAGCAGGCATTGCGAACTCGTCGACTAGCACTCGTTCTTGGCGGGCTCCTCGCACTATGCTTGGCCGGTCTTGGGCTCGATTATTTTCTCTATGATGCATATACACCGCCGCCGTCGAGCAAATTTAATGCAGGGAAAAACGGTATCTGGCTGCGTTATCTCTGGTATGCAGGCAAGCACACGCCTACAGAATTCGACGACTTGTACGAGAAACTGGCGACACGTCAGTTTAGGTATGCCTATTTCCACGTGCTGACGACAAAGCCGGATGGTCACTTGAAACTGCGCAACGGAGATGGCGCAAAGCAGCTCACAACAGACTGCCGGAGTCATGCGCCCAATGCGAAACCAATCGCCTGGGTCTATATAGGTTCTTTAGACGTCAATTTAGACCGCCCCGAAGTCCGGAAAAATCTTGTCGAGGAATTTCGCTGGCTGATTAACGAATGCGGGTTCGAGGGAGTGCAGGTCGACTATGAGTTTGCGATGTGCGGATCGCAGGGGTTGTTGCGCCTTCTGGAAGAAACGCGACCGGCACTGCCGAAAGAGTCTTTGCTAAGCGTCGCCACGCCAATGTGGTATCCGGGCATTCTTTGGGGTTGGTCTGATGAATACTTTGAGGAGGTCGCGCGCCGCAGCGACCAGCTGGCGGTGATGTGTTATGACTCATATCTGTATCTCCCCCGTGCTTATGCCTGGCTGGTTTCGCAGCAGGCAATTCACATAACCGCCGACTGCGCGCAAGCAAATCCAGCATGCAGAGTCATTCTTGGCGTGCCGACTTATGACAATCAAACTCTGTCGCATCATCCGTACGCGGAAAGTTTGAAGAACGCATTGAGAGGAGTAGAACAGGGGCTCGCGGACAAAGATGCGAAGCTGGAGTCTTTCGAGGGAATAGCGTTGTTTGCAGACTACACCACGGATGACAATGAATGGTCGCAATACGAGGAATATTGGCTTGGGGAGAAAAATAGCCAAAAGTGAACTAGTAAAGTAGAGCAAACCAAATAAGCTCAGACATGGAAAAATAGTCTTATGCCAGAAGATAAGGCAGAACAATCGCAATCTGTAGAACATGGCGCTGAGAAAAAAGCGCTTAGCACACATGATGCGCAAGCGGCAAGAACTGCAAGCGCCGCCAATGTCAATGAAGTCCAAAGCACCAATCCAAACAAATTTGAATCGATGACAATGCTTCCGACCATTAAGGATGGAAAGAGCTTGGAAGAACATCAACAAGAGTCATTTGGCATCAACATGGGCGATAGCACAGCAGTAACAGCAAAAGGGATAGAAGCTTCGACAAAAAAGGAAGTCAGCATAGATCCGCATCCTTCATACGTCGAAGGGCTCAAGGCAATTGAAAACGACGAAGAAGCACAAGGAAAATTTTCGATTGAATACATGGAACGAAAAGCAATAGAGGCTTTGGCTGCTTTGCAAAAGCCGCCAACTGAGCAAGTTTTGATTGCCTCGAATGTTACGCCGGTGCAGCCTAGCCTTGAGCAAATGCAGAACTTCGAAGATATTCAAAGTGATGTTCAGACAGAAGCGACTATCGCGTGGGACCCTCGCGAATGGGCCGGTAATCAGCTTAAGCAGGCAGAAAAACAGACGACGAAAACTGTACAAAATGTGGGACGTGCAGCTAAATTCGGAGAAGCTACGGCAAAAGATCCAGATTTACAAGTTCATGAAGACCCGCCAAAAGGGGGAGATTATTGGCATCCGCATCGTGGGCGCGAAGATGACTTTGTTTCGTATCCAGCATGCGCTGCCGCTAATATGCCTTTTGAGAATGTTAGGTTCCGCATTGGACAAGGACCTGGACACATCGACAACATCACGAAACATTGGAAAGATGGCGACGCTAACGGAGCATTAATTCTGTCTTTTAACCCAGATCAAAACCAGATTGAGCATGTGACAAAACAGCTCAAAATAATTAAAGCCGCGAAGGAAAAGAGTAATTAGCTGGAAATTTCTGGTTTCGATTTTCCGAATGCATATACCAGCCCCCACCCGGCTATAGCGCCAATCAACGCTCCTACAGCGGGGCCGCTAGCCAACCAATTGAGAAGGGATAGATATTCCTCAACACCGTTGGCGTGCATAAAAATCTCAGAGTGCCATTCACTGTAGTCGAGAATGATGCGCCATCCGCCACCAAGTAGAAAGCCGCATACTGTTACTGCAACCACAATGAGCGAATGCCAGAGGAACTTTGATTTTGTCGTTCGGGCTGTCGGACTATTCATTCCACAAGTATAAAGCGCAAAAGACTCGGAACCGGTGTTTTTCGATGTTACGCTCGCTTATATGTCACTGAACTCTAAAGGAGGCATTCCCAAAGTCGAACATCAATTTTGCAGACTACAGGACCAATGTTGCTGAGTGGTCGCATTACGAGGAATATTGGCTTGGGAAGAACTCGAATAAAGCAAAAACGATAAAGAAACCAAATGTCAAACAATGATGACACAGAGAAGGACGCAGACTATGACGCAGCGCTGGAAGACGTGCTTAAATCATTGCGCGGCGACTATCTGATCGAGCTTCCGGACCGGGTCGCTGAGATGAATGAGTTTTTTGACAAGGCACGAAGCGATGTGGAGAAACAGGTTGAGTGGCTGACGGAAGCTCATACAATCGCACATAGGCTAGCAGGAACCGCCGGCTCCTACGGATTTGCGGAATTAGGGCGGGCGGCTGCAGAATTAGACCAGTATTTGAAGAAACTGTTGAAGAAAGACGCAGAGACAGGCTCGGTAGCAAATAGGTTAAACTGGCAAATGCTCAATGGACTGGTTGAGGAAGTGGGCAAAGCAGTGCCGCCCAACCCTTCCAACTGAGTCAGATACGTCGAACACGGAGCTAAAATATGCCGGTTAAAACTCTGCGTAGAAGGCTGATTGCCACTGCATTCCTGGGATTGCTCGCATGCGGACCAACCTTCGCAGCCGAGCAAACAGCTTACGAGCGCACCATGAGCGGTATCACTGCGTCAGCGACCGACAGCAAGTCGGAGCATGACCGGCTGTGGAAGTTGTTCGATGAGTACTGGGCGAACAAGATGCGCGAATATCCGGAATGGGCAACCAGCGTCGGATTCCCGGGACAGAATGGGCGATGGACTGACATGTCCCTGACGGCAATTGAGCGCAGAAAGAAAGAATTGAATGCGCCAATCGCAGCGTTAAAGAGCATCGACCGCGCGAAACTTTCGAAAGAAGACCAGCTCAATTACGATCTGTTCGACTACGGTTTGAACATGAGTCTTAAGGAAAGCCGCTTTCCAAACGAGCTTATGCCGATCAACCAACTGCAAGGCGTGCAGGAAGCACCAGCCAATACGCTCGTGCAAAACCCGCAGAACACCATCCAAGACTACGATGACATCGTATCTCGCTTGCGCGGAATTGCCGCTTCAGTCGATCAATCGATTGAGCTTATGAAGGTCGGAGTCAACAAAGGCGTTACACCGCCTCAAGTCACGCTCAGAGATGTTCCACAACAAATTCAAAATCAAATCGTAGAAGATCCGATGAAAAGTCCTTTGCTAGAGGCTTTCAAAAAACTCCCCGCAGATTTTCCCGAAGCTGAAAAAACCAGACTAAAGGACGCGGCTGTATCCGCTTATACAAGCAGCATCAAGCCAGCCTATCAAAAGCTGCACAAGTACTTCACGGAAGAATATCTACCAAAAACGAGAACCAGCCTCGCCTGCAGCGAACTTCCCAACGGAAAGGAATGGTACGCCTTCAACGTTCATCAAATAACCACAACGGATTTGACACCAGCACAGATTCACGAGCGCGGGCAGCAGGAAGTAAAACGCATTCGCGGCGAGATGGAAAAACTGATCGCGGAGACAGGTTTCAAGGGCAACTTCGCAGACTTTTCCAAATACCTTCGCACCGACCCAAAGTTTTTTTACACAAACGCCGAAGAGCTTCTTGCCGGATACAGAGACATCGCAAAGCGTGTTGACCCGCAGCTGATGAAGCAGTTCGGCAAGCTACCGCGATTGCAGTACGGGGTGGAACCGATCCCCGCGTTCAACGAGAAATCTCAGCCGACAGCGTATTACCGCCCAGGCTCATTGAAGTTTGGACGAGCCGGAATGTTCCTCGCCAATACCTACAATGTTGGCACACGCCCGAAATGGGAGATGGAGGCTTTGACATTGCATGAAGCTGTTCCGGGTCATCATTTGCAAATTGCCATTTCGCAAGAACTAGAAAAGGTGCCCGACTTCCGCAAACATGAAGGGTATACGGCGTTCGTAGAAGGATGGGGTCTCTATGCCGAAAGTTTGGGACATGACATGGAAATGTACAAAGACCCTTACTCTCGCTACGGGCAGCTGACCTATGAAATGTGGCGCGCAATCAGGCTCGTGCTAGACACCGGTATTCATTCGATGGGCTGGACGAGACAACAGGCAATCGATTTCTTCAAGGACAATTCCAGCAAATCCGAGCACGACATCACTGTCGAGGTCGACAGATACATAGTCTGGCCGGGTCAAGCGACAGCGTACAAAATTGGGCAGATGTTCATCAAGGATCTCAGACAGGACGCGAAGAAGGAACTTGCCGACAACTTTAACGTGCGTGACTTCCACGACGTGGTCTTGCGCAACGGAGCCGTGCCGCTGGACGTGTTGAAAACCCAAGTCGAAGACTGGGTTTCGTCCAAGCGCAAACAAGCAAACGCAAAATGAAAGCGTGGCGGCGCGTTGCACGTGACCAAATCTTGAACGGGCGCAGGCAATGCGACCCTACATTTCCCCTAAGCGGGTTTGCCCCAATACCAGCCTTGTCCGTAGACAACGCCCATATCGACAAGAATGGCAAGTTCGTCCTTGTTCTCGATGCCTTCTGCAACGAGTTCTGACCCTAGCGCATTCACGACTCGAACGAGTCGTTCCAAATTGCGCGCCTTCACTTGGTCTTCAGATATTCCGGAAACATACTTGCGGTCGATTTTGACGATGTCCGGCTCCAGTATGATCAAACTTTCCAAGGAACTGCGACCGAAGCCGACGTCATCGATGGCAACCTTTACGCCCTGATCTTTCAAAGCTTGCACGTGATTGCGCAGGTAAACAGGATCACCAATGAATTGTTGTTCCGAGATTTCCACACAATAGCTGGCCGTCTTTCCATTGTCCGGGAAGAGAGTCATGAGACGCTCGATCGGTGTATCAATGATTGTCGACGGAAAGAGGTTGACGTGGAATCTCGCCTTGCGATCGAATTTCGGATCTACGGTGTGAATCAAACATGTCTTCAAGCAACGCAAGTCGACGATGGTTAGTAAGTTGTACTCAACGCTGACTCTAAAGAGGTCATCCGGCATTTCGAATGCGCCGGCGGGTCCACGGCTGAGAATTTCATGACCAACAATGGATTCGTCATCAAGTTTGAAAATTGGCATGGATACTGCTCTGAAGCAGTCGCCTCTGCGCAAACGTTCGGTCAGTTCCGTCAAAACTTCGCGATCTGCGCCCAGCGATTTATGTTTTTCACCTGATGATACGCGGTTTTTGCCGAGCATCTTACTTTCGCGAACAGCCAAGCGAGCCAGAGAAATCATCTCTTCAATTGAACAAAATTCGTACGGCAGCGCCATCACGCCAAGGCTGGCGGTGACGCGAATGGTTTCCGACGCCAGGCGCAACGGATTCTCCGCTACAGCCAAACGCACTTTTTCCGCAACCAGCATGCCTTCGGCAAAACGGGTATCGGGCAGAAGCACGAGGAACTCGTCGCCGCCAAGACGTGCGATGTGGTCCGTCGGACGCAGAGTTTCGCGCAAGCGCGTGGAAATTTCTTTGAGTACGACGTCGCCGACGGCATGACCAAGCGTTTGGTTGACGCGATCGAAATCGTCGCAGTCAACAAGCATTGCCACCAACTGCCACCCACCGCGTTGTGCGCGGCTAAACTCGTTCTGCAAGGAGGCTTCGAGCCCCTTGCGATTCAACAATTCGGTGAGATTGTCGATATTGGCCAGTGCATCTAACTTTGCATTGGCTGAATCGAGCTGTTTCTGTACTTCTTCAAGATTCTCTTGAACCTTCTTAAGCTCAATGGCATTACGAATCGACTGATAAAGCGCGCGATCGTCGATGTCGCTCTTTAATATGTAGTCGCTAGCGCCGTGCTTGACAGCTTCCACAGCTGTCTTCTCTTGATCAGCGCCGCTCAAAACCAAAACCGGCACCCGAGCTTCCGCTTTCACTTTGAGGAATGCGTCCAAGCCGTCTTTGACCGGCAGATCCATAAGGATGACGTCCAAACCACCTTTGCCAATGCGTTTGAGACCAGCTTTCTGGTCCACGCACTCCATTGCGAAGTCTGCGTCAGAATTAAGAACTTTCTGGAGCTCTTTAGCAACCTTCGGGTCGTCTTCAATTAGCAGAACGTTTTTCTTTTTGTCGACCATTTAAGTCACCGAGCCGGATACCGTGAATCACCTATTAAATCAGCTATTACGCTGGCATTGCACAAGGAATTTACTCGTGCCGTCAAATACACACACAAAGGACTGGGGGAGAAAAGGCGGCCCACACTCCTCATTTTCCACCATACCCCTAATAAACATTACCGAATCCCCAAGAAGAACATTCTGTTTTACTCTTGGTCTTTGAAATATCAGCCACTCGCCCAAGTAGGGTACGATGTCTAGCTTAAACCCGCAAACCAGGCACCAATGATGCAAACCGAAACCCAAACCCAGCCGGACACTCCCCAAGCCAAGACGGACAGGAAAGCCAAGAGCCTGATAAAACAGGTAGTCATGATTGGAGCGGCCGGGGCTCTGCTCTATTTTTCTTTCAGAGATTGCAATCTGGCGGCGATTTGGGAGTATTCAGTCAAATCTAATCCGGTTTTTCTGCTGTTATTGGTAGTTAATGCGATTATCAGCCACGTCCTGCGGTCGGTGCGCTGGATTTTGATGCTCAAGCCGGTGAGCGACCACAAGATTAGTCTCTTTAATTCTTTCACCGCCGTCATGATGGGCTATGCCGTCAACATTGCCATTCCCCGAGGCGGGGAAGTGGCGCGACTGGTTTCGATTTCGCAATCAGAAAAACTGCCGGTGGCTGGTGTTTTGCCCACGATGTTTATCGACCGGTTGCTGGATATAGCCATGCTGGCCCTGTTGCTGGGCATTACGCTCATGGTTGTGCCCAAGGAGATGTTTGGAGACTTACCTCCCTGGCTGGTTCCTGGCGGGATTAGTTTGACGATAGCGACATTTGTCGGACTGGCAGTCTTGCCGCACGTCCATAAAATCATGCGCTGGTTCATCAATCTCGAGGCTGTGAGGTCAAAGCTGCAAGACAAATGGAGAACCAAACTAGAGGATCTATCGGATCAATTCGGAGTCGGCACGAAATCTTTGACTAATCCGGTCGCCTACTTTCCAATCGCCGTCTTGAGCTTCGCAATCTGGTTCTGCTATTGGCTCAATTTGTGGTTCACTATCCTCGCGTTCAACATTCAAGACAAAGTCACTCCGCTGAACACTCTGATCACTTTCACCATCGGGTCAATCGGAGTGCTCGTTCCAACGCCGGGTTCGGTAGGCGGCTATCACTATTTGCTGAAGACCGGCTTGATGAAAACGTCGGGCATCAACGCAGATTTGGCGCTTGCAGTGGCGACTTTGAACCACTTCATCTGCTTCATTCTGGTAGCGTGCATTCCTGCAGCAATCTGCTTAGCCATTCAATCGACCCGCAAAAACAAGGCAACGAGCGCCGCTAGCTAGTTTTTTGAAAGCGGCGTACACTTTGAACCTTCTAAGCCGAAACAAGTAAGGCACTACATGCGGTGCCCAGCAGATGCGCCTGCAGAAAACCGGCGGCAAGAATGCCGCCCCTCCGAAACCACAGCAGGGGCGGCATTCTTGCCGCCCGCCG
>DTSE01000149.1 GCA_012965515.1 Candidatus Melainabacteria bacterium
GCCACGCTCAGGCGACAACGTTAACAATATCCAGTTCAAAGCTTTCTTTGCCAACTACTTCAGACGACTTCGGCGCGGATTGTCTTTTGGCGAGGAAGTCCGCATAACTGTCATAGCCGCTTCCACTGGCGATTGAATCCCTAGTGAGATAACCATTTGCGTCTTTTAGCGTGTTTACTTCTTCGCTATTCCAGTTGGCGCTAATTTGCTTGAGCTTCTCAACAAACTTAGCGGGGTACAAACCTTCCTTGTCAGGTCCCTGGTACTTCTCAGCTTCCGCGACAAAATTGTCTATGTTTGATTGAGACATTCTGCCGTCTTCGCCACTCCAAAAGGATTTCTCAGCATCTGTGAAAGCTCGAGAATTATTCGGGTCCAGAAGCACGTCTGCATATCCGGACTGTTTATTACTCTCGACTGCAGCTTTCTTCTTAACATTAGACTCGTGACTAGAGAGAAAGCTATCGAGGTCCCTGCTGGTGATATTCTCGGAGTTGAAACTGCCGCGATCGTTCTTGTTGGCATTTCTAATTTCATCGAATGAAATAGAAAGCTCGGGGAGCATCAACTTATCAAGCTCGCTTCCATCTCTCTTTCCAGTAGCAAGTGCGACCGCTTTGGTATCGACAGACCGAGCAGTAATTTCGCCGGTGGTGGCATCCTTCAGCTTGCCACCGTTCTCTGGGTCTTTCAAATATTGAACCAACATCACGTTGAGATCGGAGCCCATTGCCTTAGTCAGCTCATTGCGATACTGCTCACGAAGTGATTTATCGGTGACGTTCTTTTCGAGATCATCTATCTCTTGTTTAAATCTCTTGTAGCTCTCGTCAGGACTGCCTGCCTTTTTTATGGCATCCGCATCATTTTTAGCTTCCGTCGATGCTGAAGTGTTGTCCTTAACTCTTTCGTTTTCACCGGCCATAGTAATTCTCCTTAGAGCAATAATCTGGGATCACCAACACTGATTGATGAAGTTGGTTGATGTGCACGGGGCAGTGCATTCGTATGCGGGTAATGTAATGCTAAGTTGTTAACGAGATGCAAAACGACGAAATAGGCTGGGCGCAAAGTATCCGTTCGCAATTACGCAACGAGATACTTGGAGTCAAAGAGGCTCCACACGCCGCCATCTTTGTATTCTTCCGCCTGCGCAACCTTACGATCTTGCACTCCATCCTTGATCATGGCATTGTCGCGAGGATCATCACCGTACGTCCCGGAACCGCCAAAGGGGTTTAAACCATAGGGAGAACTGGGATTTCCCCAATTCGTCTTGCTGGTGCCTTGCTTCTGCTGCTCGACGCCCGCTTGCTGTTCGAGGAAGTTCGAAGAAATGCCGGTAGCGGTGCCTATATAACCGTAGTGCCAATTACCGTAATCTTCGTACTGGATATTGTTAACGTTGTCGCCTGAGCGTGGCGACTTGTAATCCCAATCACCGCCTGTTTTCACCTTGTCGCGAAACCAGAAGAATTTGCTGCCGCTGAGCACATAACCGTCTGCATTCTGCGCTTCTTCCACATCCTTTTGTAGATTGACATTTGGCGGTACTTCCTGAATCACTTTCGATTCTAGAGCTTTTTCCGCCTCCGGCGAACCGTTGGTCAGGACATTATTGTTGGAGTCAGTGATGACACGAGAATCTTTATCGACTCCGCTAGTGATAATAGTGCCGTTATTCAGTTCACGGCGGGCGTAAGTCGGCTGATCTTTGTTATCTTCATTGCGCGTTACTACATTGCCACTGCGGTCTGCCGTCACACGGAAGTTGCGACCAAGCGTTTTTCCATCTTTATCTATGGCTTCGTATTTGGGAACCATTCGCTTGTTGCTCGGATCTTTTTCGTCTACAACTTCTTCCATTTCACCCGTAAATTTGTAGGTGGTGCCTTGCGAATCGGTGTATTCACGCACTCGCGAGCCGGTATCCGTCTTGTCGATGACCAGAGTCCGCACCGGACGGTTGATGCTTTCGATTGTGATGTACTCGCTGCCGCCCTCCATTTTGCTTGTTGTCTTGCCGCCACCCACATTTGCGTAATCGGTGGTTTCGACACCATTGGCGGTTATTGTTTTGGTAATTTGGGTCGACCTGTCCTTCATTAAGACAGTGCCGGTGTCACGATCGACTTCTAGATCAACGCCCTGTTTCTGAACTGGATTACTAAGATCGCGGAAACTACCATCTTCTTGCCGATTGTATGTTCTGCCATTAAAGTCGCGATAGCAATTCAAAGTGCCGCTTGAATCGTAGACAAACTCAGAGCTGCGCCCGTCAGAATTCGCTATCTTCATGCGCATGGTCCCGTCCGGCTGGTCTTCGCGGGAAATGACCGAGCCATCGGTGCTCTTTGGCTGATTGTCAGTCAATTGCAAATCGGGCAAGGAAGACTCACGAACAGCAGTTGGGGTGTCGGTCTTATTCTCGCTGCGGCGTCGCATTTCCTCCAGAGCCTCTTTCGAGGCGTTTTCTGATTCATTGCGACTATCTTTGAGGTCATCGGTCTTCTCTGCCTTTTTTTCGTTCGCCATCGGAATCTCTCCAACAAGGACAAATCGGACGATAAACTCAAGTTGTTAGCGAGGCGTTAAACGCGCAAAGCGCCTCCGCGCGCGGTCCCGACAAAGCGAAAGCATGTATTCAATCTTGCCCACAACTAAACGAGAACAGGATTCCAAGCCTGCGGGTTGCGAACAATGTCACCGTTCTTATCGCGCACGTATTCGTTAATTCCGAAGAAGTCGCGTCCCAGACGGCTTAGTGCTTTACGGTCGTACTCTTCTATGTATAGATACATATCAGGACACTTGGTTTGCAATTCCTTGCGAGTCTCTTCGTTCTGGCAATACATTCTCATTGCGTTGGCGAAAGTCTCACTGGGATTGTTAGCAGGGCGCATAGGTTGAGAGATCTTTTCCTGCTCGCTCATTTGCTGATCTGTCAAACGTCCTTGTGGCTGGTCTTCCAGCGAATTACCATTTTCATCAACCAATCGCCAATAGATATCTGTACGTTGATTTTCGGCATTTTTCTCCTCGACAAATTGATAAAGACGTCCATCCTTCGTCTCGATCGCCAAGTCGTCATCCTTCGGTCCAATCTTTCTCCAGCCAAGTTCTGCGATATCATGCTTCGTCATAAAACTAGAGCGATGTCCAAACTCATGAAGCAGAACACTACCAAGACTTTGTCCATCTTTAGTATCTTCTTTTGAAAGAACTTTCTCCGTACTATTGATCACCACTCGAGAATTAGCAAACATGCCGTTCTCTGACGAATGATAGGCTGATGCTCCTTTCGTCTCATTCGAAAACATGATAGACATTTTGTTCAGAGAGAATATGTTCGGCTTGACCGCTGCTTGATTTTTGGACAGCGCCCATTCCAAAATTTCGAGCTCTGCCAAAGTAGGCTCTCTTAATTTGTCGCGATCCTGGGGTGGACAGGTCTCCTTCGTCTCAAATACAACTCCGTATTTCTTCTCGATTTCATCTTTCATTTGCTCCCGCACTTCAGGCGTTTCCTTCCGCGTGGTTTCACTATTTTCAATCGATAGCTTGGGCAAAATCGATTGAAGGAAGGACATCTCACCTGCAGCACCGGAAGCACGGACGTCCACAGGTTTGTAACTCGTACTAATCGTGTCCCGCAAAAGACACTCAGAAGTATCGCGCTTTTGCTCTTCGGTGAGTGAGAGCTTTGCTTCTGCTGCGCCTTGTAATTGGTCGGTTGGCATGGAAAATCCCTTTTCGTAGGAGAACCTTTGACGGATCCTAAGCTCTTGTTGTTAGCAAAACGCAAACTGGCATAATGGATAGATAAAATTCAATTGTGCAAAGATCAACCGCAACGGCAGACCAATCGGAATACACAATGAGAAATTGCTTTGAGCATTAGACCGTCTCTCCGTGACGCAACATACAAAGGAGTCACTCACGCACTGGTCGCAGTGTCAATCTGCGCTTCCACGACGGCCTCGAACGCAGGCAATTCCACCCAGAATGAAGTAGTCTTGGCGTTTCCCAATGAGAGGGGTTACGGAAACATCAGCAAAGTAACGCGCGTAAATGAACTAGAAACCAATGCCAAACGAATCCCGCTCGGGGAGGCGAAAGGAACCATCAAGTTGCCGCCG
The DNA here is from genome assembly GCA_012965515.1 of Candidatus Melainabacteria bacterium. Taxonomy (GTDB): domain Bacteria; phylum Cyanobacteriota; class Vampirovibrionia; order Obscuribacterales; family Obscuribacteraceae; genus QKMZ01. The sequence goes on from DTSE01000149.1 coordinate 4,140, forward strand.
GGCACGATAGTGTTTTACGAGCCCGGTCCGAAGTTTTTCCAGTACCCCCAAATGATCAAGAAGCTCGCACCTAATTCGATCCAATACATCAAATTGCAATTCACAGCGATGGATGATGGCGAAGAAAAAATGAGCGACAGCGCCATTGGTTATTTGCCGCACCTTAAAAGTTTACAGGCAGCAACTTTCGATAAATCCGATACAACAGATGAAGGTATTTCGAAACTTGCCGGCATGCCAAACCTACGTGCGGTTTCCGCGACAGAAAGCATGGTCAATGGTGCATGCCTAAAGAGTCTCGCTTCGTGTCCAAAACTGCTTATGGTGCGCTTCGGCGCTATACAAATCAATAACGACTCCCTAAGTTATCTGAAAGACTTCAAGTCGCTCAGACGCTTGGTCCTCAGTCGCAGCGGGTTGAATAGTCGCGGAATTCAAAACATCTCTATGTGCCAGAGTGTGCGAGAGTTGGACATCTCGAATAACCCGAAGATTTCTGATGCAGATGTACCCAAGATAAGGTCATTGAAGAAACTGGAATATGTCAATTTGCGCTGCACCGCCGTCACAATATCCGGCGTAAAGGCACTTACTGCCGGCAGCAATGTGCGAGTCATCATGCCGAAAATGTTTAGTCAATACACTAAAGTCGAGCAAGACGAAATTAAACGAATGAAGAGCAATGTGCGATTCGACCTCGATCACATACAATTCGACCCTGATTACAAGACAATCTTTGGAACAATCAATCGCAAGTGAGCAAAATTCAAAACTGCCATTGGCTGCTTCAAGGTCGTCGCAATCAATCTCCAACAGAAAACCCGCCGGAGGGACGGCGGGCTTTCTGCCTTGCTGGTTGTAGAAACTTGTTGCCTAAGAACCGAAATTGATCCTGATTGAATCTTTGATTACTTGACCGGTCTGTCCGTCTACTTGCATGGAATACACCTTCCCATCCGCGGTAGTAATTCGCGAGGTGTAGTTGCCGCTTGATGGGTCGAGTTGGTTCTCGACGGATCGCACATATTCAGAGACTTTGCTTCCGGTTCCATCGTCGAAATTCATTTTGACTGAACTATCTTGGTAGTCGACATGCCTGTAAGTCATGACGCCGTTTGCGTTGATGTTCTCAGTTGCAGTGAATGGTGTGTCATTCCACCACATCATGTTAGCGCCGTATCCACTGTCTACTTGTCCCTTATAGGAAACTGTTCTCATCCCAGTGTATTGGCTAATTACATCGCTAACGGTTTCGCGGCCTTCAACGTCATAATTCCAAAAGCCTTCCATGTCATAGTCGCCATTTTGTCCTTGCTCCAAACCTGGCGGCTGAAGCGGATTATAGACGCCGTCGACGGGATTCAACTTCATGTCCGCAAGCTTGATCCCATTGGACGTGGTAAACAGCTCTTTCTTCTCTTCATCGGTGAGCGGCTCAGGCTCACCATTCGGTGCAACTTCCGCTGTAACTATCTGCTCCTGCGCTTTTTCTACTGCATTACTTACTTCTTTGGGAATATGGATCTCCTGTCCGATAGCTAGATGATTTGCGCTCTCTCTGGTTTCACCATTAAAAGCAATAAGCTTGTCCATCATTTTGGCGACATCGGATTCCTTTACGTCGGAAGGGTTATCCGTTTTCATCTGCGACATTACGACATTGCGCGCAACTTTCCAGTAAGTGTCGCCTTTCTCAACGGTATGAGAATAGGTTCCGTCAGAATTCTCAGAGAAAACCATTCCATTGCCTTTACTGCCAGCCGTAGCCGCGTTGCTTTTGCCTTTCTGCGACAACAATTCCGCGATAAGTGCATTGAACTTCTCTGTCTGCATCTCTTTATCAAAAGAAGGACCGATGCCTTCGATAGTAAATTCAGGCAAATGCTGTTGTGCTGTAGACGCCAGAGCAGAGGTGTTAACGTAAAAATCTGAGGGATCCCGGGTGAAATCATATAGATTCGGTTGAGGCAAAGCTTCCTTCAGCGAATCCAAATTAACATCGTACTGAACATCGGCCATTGTTCTGGTCCTCAGCAAGGGCTGGTCGTAGCACTAACATAGTTGGGCGTTTGGACATCGGTTGGACAAACGGCTTTGCCCATATGCGAATGGCGTTGAGGCTGCTATAGTGCGATTGAACGCGTTTGACTCCCGCATTGAAAAGACGTCTGGCCGATTAGAAAAACCTGGCAAGCGGGAAAAAGAAGAATAATCGGCGAAAGAGACTTAGATGGCGAAAATCCTAATTGTCGAAGACGACACATTGATGGCGCAGAGCGTCGTCGACATGCTTGAGCAGGATCATTTTACTGTGGAGCATGTAAGTGACGGAGCAGACGGCTGGGACAGGTTGGCGACACTTGAGTACGACCTGGTCATTTTGGACTGGAATCTCCCCTCTATGGAAGGCATAGATGTTCTCAAAAAGATGCGAGATTCCGGGAAAGCGACTCCTGTCATTATGTTGACCGCCAACAGTGGCATCGACAGCAAGGTCACAGGACTGGACGGCGGGGCTGACGACTACCTGACCAAGCCATTTAATCTGATTGAATTGAAATCAAGAGTAAAGGCGCTGCTCCGGCGCCCGGCGGAGTATAAGGGCGAATCCTTGACAGCGGGCGACCTCACTTTGCACGTAGCGGAATTCAAATGTTTCCGCCGAGGCAAAGAGATTAACCTTCATCCAAAAGAGTTTGCTTTGCTCGAATATCTGATGCGCAACCGTGGTCGCGTTTTCAGCGTGGACGAACTCCTTGATCGCCTTTGGTCCTGCGACTCCGATTCGTCCATAGATGCAGTTCGCAAATGCATCACCCGCTTAAGGCAAAAAATCGACATCCCCGGCAGTCCCTCGCCTATAACAAACATCGTTGGTCGCGGCTACAAAATAGATGAGTAATCATGCTTAAAGGACTGTCGCTGCGCCGGTTGGGAATCATCATCGTGACCGTGCCGGTTCTCTTCAGTCTGGTTTTCCTGTGGTTTTTGATGAATGCTTTGCAGGACGCTGAGCGCGATTTGAAAGGACAAATTCTGGGAGCAAAACTCGCAGCTGTCATTGCAAATCTGCAAGCCGAATCATTTAACGCCGCATTGCAAGCTCGAACATGGCATTCAAAACGAAGTGAAGACGCAGGCGAACGACTGGACAAATCACTGGCCAGCATACAAAAGTCGGAAGGTGATTTGAAAGAACTTTTGAGGAACGACGAGAAAAAGCAATATCTTGTCGCCAATTCCATCGAAGATAGTCAGAAGGCAAGGCGTTTTCTGTCAGAGATTAGAACTGGTGCGAGCACTCACTATGGCGGCAACATTGATCCGCGAATTTTTCACAAGCAAGGCTTCACATATATGAATACTCTTGTGGAAAACTACAGAGAGCTAAACGACTACGCGATGGATCTGCAGAAAAACGCTACAGCAGACAAGTCACGCGAATGGGTTGTGACGACAATGACTGTTGGTATCGTCGTCAACATTTGCATCGCCATCGGACTCGGCTACTTTTTCTCTACTTATATAGCGGGCAGAATTCTTCACGTGCGCAACAACGCTCTGTTATTAGGCACCGGAAAGCCTCTCAATGAGCCGCTGAAAGGCGACGACGAAGTTGCGCAGCTAGACACCACCTTCCACGGCATGGCCGAAGCTCTGACGGAAGCAAACAGCAAACAACTGGCATTGCTGGACAACGCAGCCGATGTTCTTTGTTCGCTGGATGAGCATCTTACGCTGCTGCGAGTGTCCGCATCCTGCGAGAGAGTCTGGGGATATGCGGTCGAGGAAGTGACAGGATTGCGCCTTGTGCAAATCTTGGAAAAAGAGTCTGCCGCTAAAACCACGAGATTGGCAGAAGAGCACATCAAAGCCAAGTCACAAGGCGCGTTTGATGCGCGTCTTGTGAAAAGAGACGGGAGAATAATCGACGTTGTTATCTCTAGTTTTTGGTCAACAAGCGAGCGCGCGCTTTTTTGCGTTGTCAGAGATGTAACTCGAGAGCGCGAGTTCGAAAGAATCAAACAGAAGTTGATGGACACGGTGGCTCACGATTTACGTTCGCCCCTCGCCTCAATTCGAGCAGTATTGGAATCGCTTGCGCTGGGCGTAATGGGGCAACTAAGCGACAACGCCGTGAAACGAATCCGCGGTGCCGAATCTTCAGCGGATCGTTTGCTGAGATTGATCAACGACCTTCTCGATTACGACAAGTACGAATCAGGACAATTTACACTCAATCTCGAAAGTCATTCCATTCAGGAACTGGCGTACAGTTCTATCGTTTCAATCGAATCTTTGATTGAGGCAAAACATTTGACGACCAAAGTAGAAGGACAGGATTTTGCCGTAAATGTCGACTCAGACCGCCTCACGCAAGCCCTCGTGAACATACTGTCCAACGCTGTTAAATTCTCGCCTGACGGTGGCGTTATCAAAATTACGACCAAGAAAAAGAACAACGATGTACTCGTAGAAATTGCCGACCAAGGCCCCGGAATTCCGGACAATTTCAAGGCACACGTTTTTGAGCGTTTCAAACAAGTGGAATCTGAAGCACAGAAACATAAAGGAACCGGGCTTGGGCTGCCAATCGCCAAACAAGTCGTCGAAGCCCACGAAGGGCAAATCGGCGTGCGAGACAATGAAGGCGGCGGTACAATTTTCTGGTTTTCCGTGCCGATGGAAACCGCTGAGAAAGTAGACAAAGCCGAGGCATCATGATCGCAGGGCAAATGTCAATACGGAGGAGAAGCGCTGTGATCGTGTGCGCGATTATTGGAACAGTTTTGCAGTTACCCGCGGCGCAAGCTGATCGTACGGTTTCGTTTCCAAATACCCAAATTCCGATCGGAACGGTAATGACACACCCGTCGTCCAGTGGAACACAGCTCAGGATGCATGGCACATCGAGAGGCACGTTCTTAGTGAAGGATGGCGACGTGTTGTATCTAGTACCAACGCCGGAGGGTATGCGCTATTTCGATACCCTCTCGAAATTGAAACCTACAGATATTCAGCATCTCCGCCTGCACGATGTTCCAATCTCAGAAAGCAATCTCAAGACAGTCTCGAAAATGAGTGGTCTGACGCACCTAGATCTAAGTTATTCCGACATCAATGATTCGGTATTCCAATACATTGAACAGTTGAAAAACCTAGAGCAACTGGACATGTCGTCAACGCTTGTGCGCGGAACGACGCTGAAAAAACTCAAATCGCTTAAACACCTCGTTGCGCTAGACTTGGCGGGCACTCGCATTCACGACTTTGCTGTAAACACTATCGTAGAGTGCTGTCCGAAACTGGAGAGACTAAATCTCGCAGCCACCTATATCACTGATGATTCAATTCTGAAACTGCAAAAACTGCCTTACCTGCGAAAGCTAAGAATCTCCAAGACGAATATCACGGACAAATATATAGACAAGCTGCTGACACTCAAACATCTGGAAAAGCTTACCCTATCTCACACAAAAATTTCGCCAAAGAAACTGCGAGATCTGAAAGCCGCTAAGCCAAACTGCAAATTCGTGTTCAAAGAAAGCGACGACTGAGCTCTCAAATCTGCAAAGTTCTTTGCTCGAAGTTAGAATAAGTAGAATAGTGATGCAGGAAAGAGATGAGCCAGGCTTCGAAGATTCACGCAGTCACCCACTTTATCCACAAATATTTTCTGCCGCTATTAATAGCCAGCTACGTGCTTGCCGGTGTTGCACCGGGGTTTGGAGCCTTTCTGAGGGGTATGTCGCTTGGGGCTGTTGATCTTCCCGGTATTGGCAAGACGAATTTTTCTCTGTCTATGCTCATGCTCTCATTCCTTTTATTCAATGCAGGTTTAGGGATTCGTGCAAAAGAGCTGATTAATCTCAAGAAAAAACCATATGTGTTGCTAGCTGGATTTTTGGCAAACATTATCATTCCAGTTGTTCTTATCATCGCAGTAAGAGGATTAATAGGTCTTTGGCATAACCCTGACGAACTGGACAATCTGCTTGTTGGTCTGGCTTTGATCATCGCAATGCCAATTGCGGGCTCGTCAGCGACATGGACTCAAAATGCGAATGGAAATCTTAGCCTGAGCCTTGGCCTGGTACTTCTTTCGACAGTATTGAGCCCACTTACGACTCCAGTTGTACTTCACATTTTCGGTTTTATGACCTCCGGAGACTACTCAGAGGATCTTCATGAAATAGCACAGCAAGGCACAAATGCATTCCTTTGTTTAACTGTCGTCATTCCTTCACTTGCGGGAATGTTAGCTAGTTTTCTTCTTGGAGAGAACAATACTCAGAAGCTCAAACCCTACCTAAAACTTGCCAATTTTTTGGTGTTGTTGACTCTTAACTATTCAAATGCAACGAACAGCCTCCCAGCGGCATTCAAAAACCCGGATTGGGACTTTCTACTGTTTATTTTAGTCATGACTGGGTTTGTTTGCTCGGTCGCGTTTGGCGCAGGATACTACATCTCGAGAGTCTTTCATGCAAACACTTCCGACAAAGCGGCCTTAATGTTCAGTCTTGGAATGAATAATAATGGGACCGGTTTAGTGCTTGCCGCAACCGCCTTAGCCGACCATCCAGCAGTTATGCTGCCAATGATCTTCTACACTCTCGTACAACAAGTCACTGCAGCCATAGTGGACTGGAAAGTATTTAAGTCAAAAGACTAACGATGTTTGTCCAACGAATGTCCAAACAGCTCCGTAGTATGAAAGTACTCCAGCGGAGCGGGCTCGCCAAATCTCTCCTCGCCTCACGCCAACCAATGCACCGGCGAGCTCGCAATGCCCTCCCATTTCTCAAAACAAGTTTGGAACAGGGTGTGTAGGACTGTCGGGCACGAAAGTGTTCGGCAGCTCTGCACTTTAATGGGGGGCACCCATTTTATAAAGTCCTCGGCGGTACTTCACGATGCATTTCGATGTAGGGAGCAGCCCGCGCCAAGAAGAATTGACATCTAGGTATTTTCTGTAGGGGCGGCATACATGCCGCCCGCGCGAAAGGCGCATGGAATGCGCCACTACGCGGACCTATAGATTCCTCGGTAGCGGGCGACGCACGGCGTCGCCCCTACAAAAGGCGGTCGCATGCAATGCGACCCTACATTTTAGGGATGCGGAACCAGAAGACGCTTCCTTTGCCGGGTTCGCTTCTCACGCCGATCTCTCCGCCATGGGCGACAACGATGTCGCGGCAAATAGAAAGACCAAGCCCGCTTCCCTTTATGTCGCGGGAGGTGATTGATTCGATTTGTTCAAAGCGCCTGAACAACCGATCCTGCTCAGCAACTGGAATTCCGGGGCCCTGGTCTTTAACGTGAACTTCAACGAACTTGTTTGAAGTCATCGTTGTGACTTCGATTGCAGAACCGCTCGGAGAAAATTTGATCGCGTTGGAAAGCAAATTGACTAGAACTTGAATCAAGCGATGAGAATCTGCCTGTAATGAAGTCGTATCTGAAACATTAGCCGCCACTGAGATATCTTTCTTTGCAGCAAATTCCGCAACCGAGGCAATTGCAGACGACACAATTTCCTCCAGTTGGCACCCAGACAGTTCTACTTTCATCGCCGTGGCGCCATGCACGCCACCACCAGCAATGGCGTCAATCTTTCCAAGTTCTTCAATGAGCGATATCAATCGATCGGTCGTGCCAACACTCTTAAGTACTTTAGCTCTGCCAGATTCTGTCAGTGGACTTGCCGTTTGTGAAGATGCGAACAAAACCTCCCTCAGCGCACGCAACGGCTCCGCCAAGTTTTTCTGCATTGACTCGTAGTAATCACGCATCTCAAGGTCAGCGGCTATCAGCTTTTCAGTCATGCGATGGAAGGCCTCATCCAGTTCGGATATCTCGTCCTCGGCAGGCATACTTCGATCAAGCATCCGACCATCTAAAAAACGATTCACATTCGAGTCGATTCTGCGAATGCGATTGCGCACACTCTTCGTATAGAAGGTCGCCAAAACAATCGCCATGAGAATGTTCGGCAACACAAGCGAAACAATCAAAAGGAGATGCCTCTGGTTGGAGGCCCTCTTCGTCCACTGTCCATAGAGGTCATTCGCTTTACCCACGTCGTTGAAATACTTGGCGTCGTCTGCCAGTGGAAGAACTTGATCCATGAGCTGCTTTCTAAAGGCAGCGACATTGAAAGATCCAGGGTGGTGCGAAGGGCTCGTCATTTCTTTTATATAGCTGCCTACTAACGCAACAGAGCGATCCATGCGTTCTTCAATTTGGTTGACTCGAGTCTTTTCCTCACTAGACAAATCTGCAGAAAGCGCTGTCAACTTAGTGGTCGACTGTTTCATCGTCTCTTTCAGCCGGTTGTAGACCTTGAGCTCACCAGCAGAACCTTCTGCGCGATATATCAAAACCTGCGAGCCGAGTTGAAAAAAGAGAAGCAGTATGTGTCCTGTCTCTGCCGCAATATCTCTGGCGTTTGCTTGCTTTCTTGCTTCCGCGTTTGCGTCCATAACGACATGCCATAACCAGGACAAGCAAAGAAGCTCCATTGCGATAGGCAAAGCGACAAGAACAAGTCCTTTTGTAGCAAGAGGAAATCGCATACTCAATGCGTTCCTTCATGCTTATCGTCCACACTCTTTCTTGCCTCAGACTCCTTCTTCTCATCGGCAAGAAATTCATTGATGTAATCCACAAGCTCGATGAGTTTCTCTTCCTGCTGAGCCAATCGAGTTTTCTCATCTTCGCTAAACTCTCCGTAAGATCCTTTGAGAGCCAGCGCAACAACATATTGCAGTGTGGTTAAAGGCGTTCTCAAATCGTGATTGATCATCGCTACAAATTCGCGTTTTCGCGATTCAATTGCAGTCAACGAATCATTCATTCGATGGAACGCCTTATCAAGATTGACGAACTCATCACGACCTTGCAGGTTAGGCGCTAATTCACCTCTCTCAGCGCAGCTTCTGAGATTAGCTGTGAGACGATCAATTCTCGAAATAATCGAACGGGAAAAAAATAGGGCAAGAAATCCAGAAAGAAACAAATTTGCTATAAAACCGACGCACATTAGCTTGAACAGCAGGTCGAAATCTGGCTGCTCTCCCGTCAATCGCTGCCGTTCTTGCTTAACAAGCGTATCGAGTTCGGTGATAATCGGAACGAAGATTCGGTTTATCTCTCTGCGCACGCGAGGTGCTTCCAAAACCGCCGTCACGCCCATTTCCATGGGGCGCTCGAATTCGCTGATTATCGCTGCGGCTTCCTCTCCAAGGCTTACAACCTTCTCGGCGCGTTCGCGTTGGTCCGGTCGATCGCGAGTTAGCTCAATCAAATAGTTGCCGCTTTCCTTCGCGGCTTGCTTCCCGTTTCTATATCCATCGGCGATGGCGGGATCTCTGGTAAATCGAAAGAGCGTCAGCAACGAAGCGATACTATAAAAATGAAGACTTACCTGGCTAGCAGCAGAAATGATTGCCGTCGAACGCAAGCGCGAGAGCGTTTGTTTTTCAATTTTCGAAAGCGCGTCAGACAGCTGAAAAGATAGAACAAGCTGGAAAATAAGCGGCACAGCAACAAGAATCAATCCAGTCTCCGCAAGATTGAAGACGCTGTTTTTCAAACCTCTTGCTTTTTCATGGTTTTTCTTCGGCATAAAGTGCAGCTTCAATTATCAATTCAGTCGAATCTTTATCGTCGGATCAGTCTAGTAAGAGAAGAACGAGCAGTTAGTGTTCTGTACCCGCACTGCTACAAACCGAAG
>DTSE01000150.1 GCA_012965515.1 Candidatus Melainabacteria bacterium
TAAACTTGTCTACATTAGCGTATGCATTGCTGGAAGCATCTGAAAACCCTCAGATTGCCTTGAAGTGGATTCAGGAAAAAGTGCCACCGCAGTTTTTCACGCCTTTGGCAATGTTCGCGTTTCAAAACGGAGCATATGATTTACTGTGGAAACTGATACCGGAAAATCCGCAAGGTATTGGGTCTGAGTATGTTTGGTTAACGCGTGCGGCGGCGATGCCAATGCAGCAAGGCATCGATCGAGACGCGAATCGCTTGCTAATTCAGCACTATGCAAAGAATGACAACGACGCGCTTTTTCAAATCGGAAAATGTTTGATAGGCGCTCTTGATTCAAAAACAATGCTACATAAACGCATCAACGTGCGCGAACTCTGCGACCTGTCCTATTTCCTCGGCTCGCGTGAAGCGTATCTGGGAGACCAGAGAGAGGCAGCGAAGTGGTATCACATGGCGTTGGAGACCGGACTCAATAAAGCTTCCGAATCAGCACGCAATGCTGAAGCCATACGAAGACTGACTAAGTTCTACCCTGATTGGTCTGCCAAACCGTAAAGAACCTACGACTTGACGCGATACGCTACTTCCTCGCCGAGTTTGTCGACGTCCTTGCGAAGCAGTTCTTCATCATCTTTCTGCAAGGAGCCGCCGTTTGCCGTCGCTAGAGAACGCTCTTTCTTCTGCAAATCAGAAGCGCGCAACTTCAAATGATTGTAGTCAGACTCAGACACTTTTCCTTTTGACTTTGCTTCATCAAGGAATTTATTCATGTCACTAAATATCGTAGTCAACGCAGGTTGTGCCGGCGTCGAATTCCCTTGATTGACTATAACGATAGGAGCTTGATAGCCGAAACCTACCGGTCTCGGAAGCCATGGATAGTAGTATCCCGACGGCGCTTTCCAGACGTTCAGGCGCGTATTGCCAATATTGATACCGAAATATCCGCCATTCACGGGAACCGGCATCCCCATTGCAGGATAGCCAGCATAAGGATTCATCACTCCAAATCCGGAACTCGGCACGAGCCCGCCACCGTAGGGATTGTATCCGTAAGGATTTCCATATGGGTTATACGGATTGTAGGGATTCACTCCATACGGATTTGCATACGGATTTGCATACGGATTGGTTTGCTGAGTTGGGATAAACCCGCGTTGCATGCCCACTTGCGCCAGACACGGCACTTGCGCAAAGGCGAGAGCAGCGAGAACCATCGAAATTGCAAGGTTTCTCATTTGCGTTTCCTCCCACGAAAGCTTCCGCTGAGATCTACCAGTATATAGCTCGAGTTAGGAGGGACGCCTGGAAATACACCGTTTCGTGAAGCTTAGTTGCCCTGCAGGTCAGGCTCGTTGCGATCGCCGCTACCTGGAAAGAACTGATGATTCATCTCTTCGGCGGAGATATGCAAGCAAATGAGACTCCAGAAGCAAATGAAACCAATTGAGTGAATGTTATAAACACCCACAGGTGGCAATGAATGTGTCGTGATAAGCGAGATGAAACCAGGGATCATGATCGCCAGGCAGAAAATTGAGAGTTTTTTGCAAACGTTCAAGAGCGGCTTGCCTTGCTTGGCGCCTCTAAGATGACAGGCATAACCGATTGCACCAACAATCAAAGCCATGAACAAACCATGAAGTCCGGCATCAAACACAACATGGCAAACAATTGCCCCCAACGCTTGCATGACTGCGTCTACTGTTTGTTGAAAACTGAAAGTTGAACTTGGTTCCATTCGAAAAATAGGTCTGACGGCAGGGAAAGACGCCTCAGATGATACCCGACTGCCGGAAATTCAGCATTGACAATCTCACAGAATTAAGGCTCTAGACGCAAGAAGCAAGCAGAGGAGGAGATTCGAGCTTTACTCCGCCTTTCTACTGGCATGCAATGCACGTCCAATATTGATATAAGCGGCAGCCAGCACAGGATCAATCGTTATGGCTTTGCGCCAGTTTTCAATCGCTTCGTCTATACTTCCGCGTCGCATCAGTATCAGCCCTAGATTGTTATATGCGTACGCGTCATGCGGATTGTAGCGAATGGCTTCCAGAAGCGCCTTTTCAGCATCGGCAACTTCGCCTTTTCTGTACAAAGCTGTACCCAAGTTGTAGTAAGCCTCGGCATAATCAGGCTTTATCCGCAAGGCTTTCTGAAAGACTGCTATTGCTTCAGTTATATGCTTTTCCTGGTAAAGTGCGATGCCGAGGTGATTGCGAGCTTGAGCAAAATTCGGCTCAATCGTCAGTGCCTTATTAAAGATCTGTTCTGCAGCTTCGGCTTTTCCCTGTCGAAGGTATGTCAGTCCTAGTTGGTTCAAGACTTCGGCATTGTCGGGGAAATCTTTCAAAAGCTCATTGCAAAGCTTTTCAGCCTCGCCCAATTGATGCAAGTCACGGAAAACAGCTGCTACACGAAGTTTTAGCCCAAGTGAATTGTCGCCCAAACGCTTCGCTTCGCGATATTCAATCAGCGCTTCTTCGGAGCGCCTGATCAAATTAAGAGTGTCACCGAGATCTCGGTGATAACTAGCATCGTCAGGCTTTTCCTTCAGTGCAGACTGATACTCAACGACCGCTTGATCATAGGCGCGCCTAATCGAATATAAGTGCCCCAGGTTGTAATGAACCTCAGCATAATTCGGACGCAGACTCAGCGCATGAAAGAAGGACTTGAGCGCCTCGTCACTTTCCCCCTTTGAAAGATAAGCTGAGCCCAAGTTGTTGTGTAATTCCGCCTTGAGCGGTTCTGTCTGAATCGCCTCCTGCAAAAGTTCTATGGAATGGTCGATTTCCCCAAGCCGTTTCTCACAAAGTGCCAGGTTGTTCTTCGCCGTGACATTGTCGGGAGCACGTTCGAGCACTTCCTTAAACTGCTCCGCCGCCTCCTTTAGATATCCATCAGTAAAAAGCTCATTGCCATAACTAAGTAGATTTTGAATGCCTGAATGTAATTCATCAAAAGGCAACGCCTGATTTTGCTTGCCGGTTGGCTCCACCAACTCGAAGTCTTTTTCAAAGTTTAGATTAGACCCACTGGTCTGCCCCTTGCTGCCATTGACAGGTTTTGCGGATGCCGGAGCAGACCTTCTTGCCTGCGAGGGCGGCGCTTTCTTCACCACCCGGTTCGCACCGGAAACATCATCAAATCGTCTCAACTCAGTAGCCGCCGCTTCACTCGTCGAATTTAGATACAAAAGTCCGGCAAACATGGCCAACTGTAGGCGGGCGAAAAACACAAATGCTCCCCATTTCTTACTCGTCGCCTTTATACCAAAGAAGAGATCGCGATAGCACCAAATCCCCGAAAAACAGCACCATCGAGCATCTTTACAACAAAGCTAGGAAGTTGGTGATGGCTCTGGAAAAAAGACCGTTAACGGACTTTTTTCTAAACGTTGATCTCCAAGCTACAATTTGCACCACGCTTGACAAGCAGCTATCAGCCTAATTTCTTGGCATCCAAAATTCCTGGCGCTCCAATTTGGTAAACTCCCAAGGTCACAGAATGAGCAAGCGGGAGCAAGTAATGAGTAGTTCCAGTTCGTCCTTTGGTAGCAAAGGCACACTCACACTAATCAAGTCAGGTGCGTTTCTAGCCGCCGCACTTCTGCTTGTAGCACCTATGTCTACGACAGACGGCGCCAAAGCTGATGCGCAGGGAAGATTTGACCGCGAACAGACCATGCTCATGAATTTGAAATCGCAGCCGAATTCGACCGGTTTTTTCATCATTCAATCATCCGAAAAGAGCAAAATGATTGTGCGTGACCTCACAAAAGGATTGCGCCAACTCGAGGAAGTGGACAAAGCTTATTCAAAGTCTCGGGGCAGACCGGACAGCCGCCATCTTGAAGGCACGAAATTGAAACTCATCAATGCCACGAGATCAGCCGAAAGACTGCACGACGAGCTCTGGGACACATTCCAAGATCTCAAAAAGAGCATATCTGAAACGCTGGTGCTGGACGAGGCAAAGAAAGGTGCTAGAGACTGATGAGCGATGAAGCTTCTGCAGTAGCGAAGCCTGATCAACTCGAGCTAGCAAAAATGAGAACTTCGCTGGCGCTCGAACGCACGCTTCTGGCGTGGATTCGCACTGGGCTTACACTGATTGGCTTCGGCTTCACGCTGAGCAAATTCATGCACGACATGATCCGCACTGGTCACTTCCAGGCGACATTGCATTATCCACGCGAAGTAGGAATAGCGATGATGGCAATCGGTATCATCGGTCTCACAGGTGGAATCTTAGATTATCGTCGCCGCATGAAACGCCTACACGATGGAATAGAGCATCCTGTGTGGACGGCGGCATTTATGGTCTCAGTGGTGCTCATTGCATTAAGTGTCTACGCAATGATCAGCATGATCATCGGCATCTACTTTTAGCGATGCAGTTCACTCATATGGCTCCGTTTAATGTAACGGAGCGGTCACGCCGGTCAGCTAACTTATAGATCTTGCATTACTAACCATCTTCAGAAGCGCTTCCGCCCGAGGCGCAGGGTGACTATTGAGCGAAAAAGGACAAACAGATGCCGCGCCCGCGCGGTCAGTCGAAACGCCTCGCCAGGTCGAATCACAGCCTGCAATGGATCTATCTGTGGCGACCTCTGAGAAGTTTCAGTCGGATGTATATAAAGGACCGAGCAGCGACAATTCACGAGTTGATTTCAACCATGCTGTGATTGCCGCCAGTTTCGCGCCAGGAACGCCGGAGTCTCTTAGAGAAGCAAGCTATGTCGGCGGCGACTTCAAGTCTTATCGCGCCATGATGGACAGCATGTGGCTCGGAGCAAACAAAATGCCAGGACTGGAGCGAGAAGCCAGGTTTGCTGGTGTTGGTATGTTGCCGATGCCTGACGATAAAGGTTTGCAGTGTCAAAGTGCAGGACAAAATGGATCTGAGTGCATATACAAACCATCTGAACGCAAAGATGGGCTAGCCAAGCTCGTCCGCAATCGAGTCGATGGAAGAGAAGATGTGAGCAAGGAATATCATGGTCGTCCAGATCATCTGCTCAGCGAAAAATATTCGGCAGGCAAAAACTTGCGCGGCTTCGAACGTATGTTTGAAGCAGGCAAGGGTCCAAGTGGTTTGACCTCTGAAAAGTATTTGCGCACAGCAGCAACTGAAAGTTTCGAAAGAGTATTCGACCCTGCGAAAAATCCTGACAAAGTCACTCTCCATAGTCTCACTAGAAAGGACGCGACCGAAACCGAGTCAAAAAGTTTTCAGGGAAGATCAGATGGGTTGAAACGCGAAGAGCGCATCACGACCACCGGTTCTTCGAGCACAGAAAGACTCTTTGAACCAAACGCTGCAAACAAAGGATTGCAATCTGATAATAAGTGGAAAACTACAAACGACAGTCGCAGCATCGAGATGAAGCTTTTCGATCCGACAATGAATAAGGACAAATTACAGTCTGAAAACATCACCAAAGAAGATGGTACCGTCACAATCCAGAAAACATTCAACGGAAGAAGCGACGGCGTCAGGAAAGAAACCACTGAAATCACCGGCAACGGCGCCATTTCTGTTCGAGAAATGGCAGATGGAACTAAACAACAACGTCTTCTTTCACCAGAGCAACTGAAAGCGACAGGTGCCGATTTAAGCGGATTGAGCACCACCAACGAGGCTTCTCAAAGACTGAAGAAGGCACTTGAGACAAACGGAACGCACGACGCAAAAAACACAAAAGACACAAAAGACGCAAAAGATGGAAAAGATGGAAAAGATGGAAAACAACAGACATCGGATGATGCCGCTGTCGGCGCTGCGTTGCGAGACATTCTCAAGAAAACGGTTGGCGAAAATGGATTGAATCACCCATCTTTCGAAGCGGCTTCACCGCCCTCTCCAAGAGACAAGGCAGTCATGCTAATTGGCGCCTCTGCCGGATATGAAGGGCTGAAAAAAGCGGGCATGACAGTCGACGAAAATGCGAACACCGCCACCACTGCAGATGGTTCCAAATATACATTCGAAAAACAGCAGGATGGCAGATTGCGCACAGTTTCACTTGATAGTGAGAAAAACAACCGCAAAGTCGAATTTCTATATAAACAGGATGGCGCATTCATAGGTTCCATTGAATCCGCAAAACTGTCGGACCGCCCTGCTGGTTCAACCAACGCTGGCGGCATGAAATATGAAAACATGGAATTACCTGCCATCCAGAAAGGCTGGGGACCATATCAGGCCTTGCAACAAATGCAGCGCGAAGGAAAAATCCAAATGTCTCCGCAAGAGATGCGAGAGGAGGCTGTTCGGATAAGAGATCGTGAGTTTGCTCGCTTGGGACGAAACTATTTCAAAGTCGGTGAGACATTTCAGATGTACTCACCTGAAGAGATGGCACAAAAGCAAGGACCTCGCGAGACGACAGTCAAAGTGCATCGAGACGCCGAAGGCAACCTACAGAAGATGGAGCGAGGGGACGGAGGGACAGTGACCTTCACTTATGACGCTGAAGGAAAACCATCTAGAGTCAGTGATGGAATAGGACCAGATCTCGTTAGCCGAGACGGTGGTCAAAGCTGGGAGTTCGAAAGCAAAGCAGACGCGGCGAAAGCGGATGCAGCCAACACAGCAAATAAAGGTTTGACACCTGCTCTCAAAGGCAAGGTCACTGTTCAGACTGAAAAAGGGACAATTACTGTTCAAAGCGACGATAACCTCAAATTCACAATCGGTGCAGATGGAACGCGAACTTATACCGGCGCAGACGGAAAAGAATTGACGCTCTTCCAGCCATTAAGAGCCGAGGCGCAAGAGCGCAGAAGCAGGGGACTCGATAGAAGGCGCACTCCTCACAAACCTGAGGGCAACATACCAGCCTCCAGTGAATACGACGAAGGTGGTCGTCCAAAACGCGGTGATGCGACGCCGCACCAACGTGGCAGAGGCAGACCAGGTCCAGATGGCACCATCGCACAAACATATATAAATCAGGAGAACATGGATCCGGAGATGCGAGCGGTTCGCGCTCCAGCCGGTGGACCTGATGGCTCCATGAGACTCAGAGGTTCGCCCTCGATTAGCGCCGAGAAAATCGACCAAGTTCTTAGAGAAGCAAGATCGCCTGCAGCAAAAGAACGTATACGAGATGCAGAAACCGGAAAGGAAATCACTTTCGGTCAGCACCTCTACAAGCTTGGTGTTGAATACGGTATCGACCCAGCGATTACCCTGGGCTTCTTTAAATCGGAATCCGGTTTCGGCAAACACGGCGCTGCCGCAAGAAACAATAGCGTTGGCAACATCAAGGGCGATGGAGGGTTCCGGCAGTACGGCAGTTTTGCCGAAGGTGCCCGCGACTGGTTTAAACTCATGCAGGATGGTAAAGCATACTTGCGTGCTGGAAGAGAAACCGTCGGTGCTATTCTTCCCAAATATGCGCCAGCAAGCGATGGCAATAACGTTGGAAAGTATATTCGCGACGTCGAACGCGACGTGAGAACCTGGTCTCGAGCGAGTGCTCATGCTGCAGAGAGGAATTCCACGCCAGGCGATGTTCAGCAAGGCGCCACGCAAGAAACAGTTGATCGACAGCAAACAGCTGAACGCATGCGACAGCAAACCGCGGAGCGTGGAATACCAGAAAGCGACAGGATGCGAGAACTAAGGCAGCTCAGAGATCGCACCGCTCTGCCCAAGCCGGATGACACCGGAAGGCCTATTGTCGAAGTAAGACAAGGTGAGAGCATTCAAGCAGCAATTGACAGAGCGCAGGAAGGCTCGATCATCAAAGTGTACCCAGGGGTTTACAAAGAACGTCTGCACATCAAGAAAGACAACATTAGCCTTCGAGGTGACGGCAAGGCAGTAATAGATCTCGAGGGACAAAAAACTTCCGGTGGTGCGATCAATATCAACAACCGGCGTGGTGTGCAGATTGACGGTTTCGAGATTCGCAATGTGAAAGGAGGCGATACACCTACAGGGATTCAGATCGAAGGTGCAAGCCGAGACATTTCCATCACCAACAATAACGTTCACCACATCGAGAATTCGAAGAATGCGCACGGCATTGTGGTGCGCGGCACGTCGGCAGAACCGATGCGAAACATCGTGATCGCAAACAACGAAGTTCACAACCTCAAGCTCGGCTCCAGCGAATCGATAGCCATCAACGGAAATGTAGATGGTTTTCGGGTCATAAACAACAAAGTGCACGACAACGACAATATCGGCATTGACGTTATCGGCTATGAAGGCGTTGGTCGCGCCGGCATAGATCGCGCGCGCAACGGCATAATCGCGGGCAATTTGGTATACAACATCGACACGAAAAACAACCCGGCATACAGAGGCGACCGCAGTGGCGCGGGTATTTATGTCGATGGCGGCAGCGACATCAT
The DNA here is from genome assembly GCA_012965515.1 of Candidatus Melainabacteria bacterium. GTDB lineage: Bacteria > Cyanobacteriota > Vampirovibrionia > Obscuribacterales > Obscuribacteraceae > QKMZ01. Next base: position 8,378 of record DTSE01000150.1, read on the forward strand.
CATCGAAAACAACACAATCAAAAATTCTAACTATGGTATCGAGCTTGCTTCCGAACACGCCGGCAAATACACAACGCGCATTCAAGTGCGACGAAACGTTGTGGAAGGCAGCCATCTTGCAGGAATTTCGCTCGGCGGCGGAAGCGCTTCGAATGGTGGCGTTTCTGATTCCATAATTGAAAACAACGACTTTAGAAACAACTCTCGGCCAGTCTGGCGTCAACACCATGTCAGTTCTGACATTGTTTATCGAAACAACGACGGGCCAATTGCACAAGCCATCCCACCAGTTGAACTACCGCAGATCCGCAGAAACGAAGATCCGGGACGCAGAAGTGAAGAGACGGCTCAAAGAGAGACACTTCGGCAGTTGACCCAGAATGCACCAATGACTCGAGTCGTACGCGATGTGTCCGACCGCGCCAAGTTCTATGCACACCAAGATGACGGACACAGCTGCTCCGCATTCTCGATGGCAATGATGGCGAGCGACCATCTCAAAGGAAGCCCGCCTCAATATGGTCAGGAAACACGTTCGTTCAAAGCGCTAGCCGGTGTGCTCAATCACGGCTATCGTGGCTCTCTGGAAACAATGGCTGGTCAGTTGCGCCGCGCAGGTCTGGAATCAAAAGCATATCAGTACGACAGGTTTGGTCCCAAGGGCATGGAGGACTTGAATGCCGAATTGGATCAAGGTCACTCAGCAGTGGCGCGGGTAATTAATCCCCACACCGGCAACCGCCACTACATATATGTAGCAGGCAGAAATGCCGAGGGCAATTACATCTTGGGCGACCCAGATCGTGGCAATCCGTCACACAAGCAACCTGTTAGTCCTCAGCGTTTAATGAAAATGATGAGCGGACGAGATGGTTTCGTCGCCGGTTGGGCACCTTCTGATAGCGCCGCTGCAAGCATTCCCGGAACTGCCGCTTACAAACGAGTAGAGACATGCGGCGCAGGGTGAGCAACCTTAATGGTCCGGCAATAGTCTTTGCTGATGGATACAAAGTATTTGCCGTCAACGGTATCGAGACACCCAGACGGTTTCTAGAGCATCCCGAAACACTGACGGTTCGCGATATCGATTTAGAAGTAAACGTCGAAAAGAGACGCGGACTGATCGAGCTTTATGGCGCATCTCGATACTTGCATGACGCCGGCGCGAAACTCTTGCAATCAGATGAATATGGAGAACTCTATCAAATAGAGATCCATAACGATGAACCACTGACCATGGTTAAGGTGAAAAACTCGACCATAGAACCAGACGGTACATATAAAGACTACTTTCTACGCGTGCCACCAAACACACAAACAGCGCGTGAAGCTGTCGCCTGGACATTCAACATCGACAATCCAGACGAATACAGCCCCCTGCAAGAGACGTAGATCTGGGAAACAGCTGTAGCCGGCGCATTGCATGCGCCTCTTTTCTCACCCGAAGACTACTAGCGCGGACATTGCCGCGAGGATACGGTGCTCCGCTCACTCCGGACGTTTTGCCCCGGTCAGTCCGTTGTGATCAGTAATAGCAAACTGCTTTCTTTGTCCACGGATTTCCGGGATACCCTTTGTGCAAAGCGAAATATGCTTTCTTTGAAAACTCGCTGCCCACCGGTGTTACCTGCGTCCACTTCGGCAATTTCACCACACGATAAAGCATCTCAGGAACATCGGGATCCTTCGGATGAGTTTTCGCCCAGTCGAGCACCGTCTGTCCAAAGAAGCGAGAAGGATGATTTTTGATCATCAGAAGGAGCTCCGCAGCTGCCGCCTTTCTCTCAGCTTCGCTCAAAAGTCTATTCACACCTGGTGACGAATAACCGGTCATCTTATCGCGAATCTCATTGTCGCCGACAAAACCGACAGTGTCGTTGTAAGCGTAATAGCTTTCTGAGTCCTCAGGTTTCGTCTCTTTGACAGGCAATGGCAGCCAGAAATTATTGTTGTAATAATCAAATACTCCAATCAAATCTGCATGTCGTTCTGCTCCACCCAACAGATAAGGCGACATGCCATAGTTACGCAAAACAAGGCATGCAACAGCAAACTGTTTCGCCGGACCAGCCGGAGCGCTTTTAATCTTGTTTACCGCCGCAGCCAGCGTTGGATTCGAAGACGCCAGATCATTCTCGAGCTTTGCTGCTAAGTCAGGTCTCTGAAGCACCTGCGCTCGAGTCCAGGCAGTCCGAACTATAATCGGTTTGAACTTCGAGGTTGGAGATTGGCTTTGCGCAAACTGCATCCATGTAGACAGCGGCGCATTGCGACTTAGGTCCTTTGCGCTTGCGGTGTCCAACCCTGGTGTGTCCGTCTGAAATACATTCGATGCTTCCATAGCTGCGAACTTTCGCGAAACAAGATCATTTGAAGAATCCAAAATCTCCGGCGGATTGAGCACCGAGTATTTCAGGTATTCAGACAGAGTTTCGCTCGCCGCTGCCATTTGCGAAGAAAACAAATTGCGAGAGGATGGTGGCACATTGGTGGCAGACAAAATTGGTTTCAGCAACTTGCGCGCCTCGTCGCGTTTTCCCTGTGCAATCAAAGAATCTATGACATAAAACCTGCAGGTCAGATACGCGGGCGAACTATCCGGAGTATTCAATGCTGCTCGGTAGAGTTCCTGATCATCATGCAATCGCAAGCCGAAGCCAGAAAGTGCCGCGACAAGCCACACTGGACTCTTAGTTTTCGCCCACATTTCGCGCGCATGCTTTGCAGCCTTCAGACCTTCTTCTCTCTGCTTCTTCTTGTCGGCTTCGTCCCATAGCATGTAATTCGAGCGCTGTACGTTGCAAACAAAATCAGCCAAATCGTGCACACCAGAAAAATCAGGTGCGGGCTTCTTATCGGATTCATCAGAACTTGATGTAGCCGGACCTTGAACATTCAATCCACAAAGGGGAGCGTTACCATCCAGGAGAAATGTCAAATCACCAATATCAGACCCAAACCTATCACTTGTTCCATTACAGACTTTCTCGGCCAGCATTTTTATGACGTCGGGAGCTGACAGATTCAGATAGGAAATCGGACGTGCCAGATCAAGAATCTGCTCGCGCTCAGATGTCTTTGTAGCGGCATGAGCAGCCTTTTGAAGTTCCGCAGAAACAGCATCCGCGTCGCCGGTCCCATCACCGCGAAGAATCTGATTGGACTTCGAACGTAGCACCATATACGATGCGATCTTGCTTAAATTTGAACTTATCTTATCAGCCAACGTTTGGAACAAACTGGCTGCTTTATCAAACTTCTTTGCATAAAAATTGCCAGCAGCCATCTGATAGATACGGGCTTCTTGCAAGAGGGGATCAGTTGATGTCGTAAGTGGAGCCGGGACGATTGTCTTTGCAGTACCAATCCCGAACAACCCATCCTGCGCCTTCACCCATTCCCTTACCTGTGGACTCTTCGCTGGATATTTCTTTAGAATACTAGCCAGGGTATCTTTAGCTAAATTGAAAGCTGAACCTCCAATTGAGTTTTCATATACGTATGAATCCATTTTCCAGGAAACGTCTGGCGTGTTCTTCGGATTATCACCAATAGCCTTGCAGCGAAGCGCCAGAAAATCATCTTTGGGATCGTGATATAGATCAGAATCAAAGCGAGAGCCACCATTAATTCGATCGTGCCAGAGTCGCAAGACGCTTTCCTGCTCCAACTTAGAAAGTGGCTTTCCAGAAAGCTGCCGATACGCAACCACCAGATAAGACTTCGCCCAGCCCGGTTGGACGATTCCGAGGTTTCCCCCGGCGAAAAGCTTCAGAGGCAAGTCCGGATGATTGCCATTGATCAAAATCGCAAACGCAAGATCGGGCGCACATGCCTTCGCCGGTGGTGCCGGTATCATCAAGAAGGAGAGTGACAACAGTGAAGCGATAATACTTCGTGTTAGTCTCGTCATTTAGCCAGGGCCTCGCTAGTAATGGCGCGGAGTCTGGACTCCGTCCATGGTCGTGAACTGAAGATATACAGGTTTCTGATTTTCCTTCGGATGTCTGATTTGAATAAGACTTTATTGGTCGCAGGTTCACTCGCAGATATGCCAACCGAAATTGGTATTCCTGCTCCGCTGTTCAGAGCGCGTTTATCAAGAAGAGAAAGTACTTCGCGCTTGCCTGGTCCAATGCTAAAGAGCATCGCCACCGCCTCATCAGCGCATCCTGGTTCCATCCACTTATCCGCAAGGAGCCAGGATGCAAGAGAAGTAACGGAAATTTTGGTTGCCGGAGAAAGCTCGTTTCTCAAGTTTGTCAGCAGTGATTTATAGAACGCTCGTTCATCTTCGAGAGCATCGAAGTCAACTTGCACAAGCTCAGTGTTTAAATGCGAACCGGAACGCGCAAGTTTCCTCACTTGTGAGGCAATCGTCTTCGCCACGAAAACTGCCGCCTCGTTGCTTGGGACCAAAGAATTCTGCGAATGCTCACCAAGCTTTGCAGCCATATGCCCGTCGTCGCGGATACTCTCAATTCGAAAAACTGGAAACGCGATTGCCGCCTTCGGCAGTTTCAACTTCTGCGTGCGCGGACGAAAACGCACGCTGGACCCTCGCACATAGATAGTTCCGGCAAAATAGGCCACCGAGATTTTCGAAGGCTCTATGTAGGATAGATCTTCGTCCCGTTCCCACGCCCAGACAGTGATCTTGGCAGGGGTGGAAACTTGGAGCCTGTGGGCTTGAGCATTGAAAGAAAAGACAAACGCAGCAGAGAGAGAAACTGCCGCAGCAGTTGAAACGAGCGTATTGCCGGTTCGCAAGCAAATCCTTGGCATTATTGCCTCAAAACGAAGCCAGAATGAGGCATATGGTACTCCGATGAACCGAATTCGTTCAATCTACGTCTCTCCCCCGAAAATGGCCCAAAAGTACAGTCGTTTCAGGGATAGACCCTCTTGACATTGACCCGTTTCAGACATACGATCTTGACCAAATCAACTAGATTCAATACGCCTTACTACGAAAAATTAGCAATAAGTCGGCGAATGCCGCAATCCCTCTCCAGGTAATGCTTCACAGCTAGATCGGGACAAGGAGCAGCGCCAATTGGAAATCGTTATATGTCAAACCTGCGGTAACTTGCTTCGCAGCGAGGATACTACTTGCTCGAATTGCCGCGCCCCCGTCACTGAGTTTTCTGCAACCGCAATGCCTATGCTGTCCAATGCGGCACCGGCAAAGGCAAACAAAGTTCAGAGGGCATCTGCGGCAGTCGAAAACGACTTCTTTAGTGCAGCCCCAGGGACAATAGCTAATTTAGGCGACAACACCCATTCTGCAGACTTTTCGCCCCAACCCTCCATGGGACAAACGCGCCAGGAGTTTCGATTTAGCGAAACACCCTCCCGCGGCGAAACCACACTCAAAGAAGGCGGCGAGGAAGCATCCGCCCTTTCTAACTTGCTCAGCGAACGATCGAGCGATAAACCCAAACGCGCTGAAAGC
>DTSE01000151.1 GCA_012965515.1 Candidatus Melainabacteria bacterium
TTTCTCTGGCATCTATACCGCCGATCCTGACACTCTTAGTATGCGTGCCACCATGCCGCAGTTTCTTGAATTCGAGGCTCAATACGGCAGCGTAATTCGCGGATTGAAAGCTGCGTCCACGAAAAACGGCGGGACTGAAGCTGTTCGCTACAGCATGTTTGTCGCACCGAAAAATGGCATTGGTTCTCTCGTTGACGCTCTGCTTGATGAGTTGAAGCGCCACAAAAACATATCTCTTGAAACTGAAAAGAGGGTTTCTCAGCTTGGTTTTCTTGAACCTGAAAAGCAGTGGAGGGTAAAACTTGCTGATGGGAGTGTTCGGGAAGCCGACGCCGTAGTCTTGTGTTTGCCGGCGTATGGAGCCGCTCGATTGCTCAAGGAAACAGATTCGCAGCTCAGCGATCTTTTGTCATCAATCACTTACGCCTCGTCTGCGGTAATAAATTTCATTTTTGAAAGAAAGAGAGTTTTGCACCCCTTAGATGGTTTTGGCTTTGTCGTTCCAGCGGAACTGGGAAAACATGTTCTTGCCGGCAGTTTTTCCAGCGTCAAGTTCAAAGGGCGGGCGCCGGAGCATTTGACTGTACTGAGAGCATTCGTGGGTGGAGCGCTCTTTCCGGAAATCATGGAACTTTCCGACGCTAAGATTCGCGATCTAGCCTTCGAAGAATTGAGTTTCTATCTGTCCATAACCTCGCCAGCGCGCGGATTGCCTTACCGAGAGGCTCTGGTCACTCGCTGGGTTGATTCCATGCCGCAGTATAAAGTAGGACACCGAAACACAGTTCGTGAGATAGAAAAACGCGTCGCGGGGCTCAAAGGGGCGTTTATCTGCGGAGCCGCATACGAAGGAGTCGGCATTCCTGACTGTATCCGCAGCGCCAATCAGGCTGCCGATGCAGTTAATCGTTGCCTTAATACGGCGCTGTCATAATCAGCCATTTAATGATTATTGTCCGACCCCGACTGGGCAAAGAACCTTTGGTTCTATTTGAGTGAATGACGGAGACCGATGGAAACTGTAGTCCGCAAAGATAAAGATGCAGCCAAGCGACCACCAAAGCACAAGATTGCTACGGTGGACAGTGGTTGCAATCTATGCGGTTCTTTCAGGCGAATGCTCGTCACCACCGGAAAAGAGCACGAGTACACGAATACAACCGACGACCTTTTCACTATAGTCAATTGCACAGGCTGCCAGCTCGTCTACATGGACCCGCGACCCGATTTCAGGGAATTGGGCACCATCTACCCGCCCAATTATTATTCGTACAACCAGGACATTCTCAGGCGCAAAGCAAATCCTAAGTCAATCCTGAGCATTCTGCGTTACAAAGGCTTCCGTGCCAAGGTCGAGAAATCGCTCAAGCTCGCCGGGCTCGAGGAGAAAGGAAGCGTCAAGATTCTCGATATCGGATGCGGCGATGGGCATTTGCTCAATCTTTATCGCGAAGCACATGGCGACAAAGTCGAGACGCATGGAGTCGATTTCAATTTAGAGGCTGTTGTGCTTGCCTCTGCCGCCGGTCACCTGACTTACAAAGGTCGTTTTGAAGATGCGGATATTGCCGAGAATCAGTTCGATCTCGTTGTAGCCAGTCACGTTATTGAGCATGTGTCAGACCCCGTGTGGTTTACAGAGAAAGTTTTGAAAGTCTTGAAACCCGGCGGTGTTTTCTGGTTCGAAACACCAAATATCGGTTCTATCGATGCAAAATGGTTTAAGAACGGGCACTGGGGCGGCTATCATTTCCCACGTCACTGGTTCTTCTTCACAGCAGAAACGATCAAACTCCTGGCTGAGAAAACTCGCTTCACCCTTGAATCAATCGACTATGTGCCCAACGCTATCTTCTGGTTCTGGACTTTCCACAGTCTCATGGTGGCGAAGAGTGAAAAGCTCAGACCGCTGGCAGACTTTCTCTTTCCGCCCATCGATTTTCAGAAGGACTCGGTCGCGAACTTCCTGAGAATCTGCCTTTTCTCTGTGGTTGATGTTTTGATAAAGCGCTTCACCGGGCAGACTTCAAATATGATCATTGTTTTCAGGAAGCCGCAGTTTTAGCCGACAATTGATTGAGCTTGGATAAAACACCAGTACCAGGGTTGCATGATTTAAATGACTCGCCTTCGGCTGTGAATGGCGAAACCTTGACCATGCCTGTGTGCCCGACATGCGGCATGAAGCTTGCTCACGGAACCATCAAGTGCCCTAATGATGGAACTGAAGTCGTCACAAAGTACAAAGCAGGCGATTGCCTCAGTGAAAAGTATGAGTTTCTCGAATCAGTCGGATCCGGCGGCATGGGGATCATCTACAAGGCGAAGCACCTTGCGCTGAACCGCATTGTCGCGATCAAATTGCTGCATCCATATCTTCTCAATGAGGACATGATTCTTAGATTTCAGAGGGAAGCGCGCACGGCAAGCAAACTGCGCCATCCTAACTTGATCGAAGTGCAGGATGTCGGCACGACTGAGGAAGGACAGCCTTTTATGGTCATGGACTTCGTAAGCGGGCAGTCGCTCTCTGATTTGATTCGCCAAAAGGGTCGGCTGTCTGTTGAAGAGACATTGAAAATCTTTGTGCAGATATGCAGCGGACTTGCCTATGCGCACAATCAGAACATATTGCATCGAGATCTGAAGCCCAGCAATGTGATGCTTATCACGGATGAACATGGATCGACTACCGCAAAAATCTTGGACTTCGGCATCGCTAAAGTTTTAGAAGAAGGTGAGAATAAAGCTGCCACCTTAACCAAAACAGGCGATGTCTTTGGCAGTCCTCTCTACATGAGCCCGGAGCAGGGTGCAGGCGGAAACGTCGATCGACGCTCTGACCTTTACTCACTTGGTTGCATGCTTTTTGAGTGTCTCACAGGCACACCGCCATTCATGGGCAAGAGCATAATCGAAACTTTGATGGCGCACGCACAGCAGAAACCGATGAGCCTCAAAGAAGCAACATTAGGATTGGATTTCCCACCCGAATTGAATTCGGTCGTCATGAAGCTTTTGGCTAAGGCTCCGGACGAGCGCTACCAGTCAGTATTGGAGGTGCGGGAAGATCTGCTGGCAATTATAGAATCTGCAACACTACAAGCGCCGGAAGTCGTTGTAACGAAAAGAGAACTGCGCGATAAAGCCGGGGGCGAGAGCACCATATCTGATGGCGCGCAGGGGGATTTCTGGCATACGGCAAATGGAAAAGACATAACCATCGTCATTCTTTCGATCGCTGTAGTGGTGCTGGTAGGCAAGGATATTTGGCTTTCTTGTTTTGCCGATCAGGACAGCAAAAGACCAAATGTTGATCTAAACAAGAAATATCGGGTGCATTTAGAATCTAACCTCGCAGATAACGACAATGTCGTACGCAGGAAGTTGGAGAGTCATCCTAGCGCAGAGCTTTTCGAGCTGCGAGATGGTGAAGTTACAGACCCGTATCTGGCTCAATTGAAGGACAATCAGCGGATAAAAACACTCGATCTGCAAGGAAATAATTTGAATGGAACAGGATTGGAAGTAGCAAAGACAATTCCTAATCTGAATAAGTTGAATGTTTCCAGCAATCCATTGACAGATGCTGGAGTCCTTGTAATCAGCCGCTTACGACAGGTGAGAAATCTCGAGATCAAAGGTGTGGAGCTTTCTCCACGCGCTCTTTTCCATATTGGGCAGATGAAAAACTTGACGAAGCTGGAGATGGATGCCAGCGACTATGATGTGAAAGAACTCGGCAGTCTTTCCGATATGCCCATCCTTGAAGAGCTGAGCATCAACGATCAAAAGCGTTTGAGCGATAGAACAATTGGCTTGCTCAGAAAATTGCCCAGGCTCAGGTTTGTTGATGCGAGTGTCTCCAAAGTAACCGGCAAAGGCTTTGAGCATCCTGATGATTACCCGCTTCTGGAGCAGATTGCTTTAAAGGAGAACAAACTCTCTGAAGATGGATTGCTGGAAACATTCAACTTATTCAGATT
>DTSE01000152.1 GCA_012965515.1 Candidatus Melainabacteria bacterium
TGATTTTTCCTTCTCGGAATGCTTTCAACCGAGAGCGCCTTTCTATTTTATCTAGGGCGCCATAAGCAGCAGCAGCAGGAATGCCCGCATCAGTGAATTGTTTTGCTACGTGCTCAGCATGTGCAACGTTGATACAGAAGGCGACAGCGTAGGTTCCGTCTGCAAATTTTCGGTAATGTCGAACAACATCGCCAGTTATTTTTGGCGTGTCCAACATTGCAGCGATTTCTTCTTTGATGTAGTCACCATATTTGGTGCCGACATCTTTCGGATTAAAGCCAACGTCAACGCCATAAACTTCTGGAGGCACCAGCCAACCGCCGTCGATCAGCTCCTTGACGGAAGGACCTTCAATCATTACCTTGTAATGCTTGCCTAATCCACGACCGTCCAAGCGCTCAGGAGTGGCGGTAAAACCAAGTGACTTAGAATCCTTCGGCAACCATTCAATGATGTCCGCATAAGTCTTTGCGGGTGCATGATGGCATTCATCGACGATCAGAACATCTGGAGCCGTCCATCGCGAAAGGCGACGCTGCAAGGTTTGTATCATCGCCACCTGAACATATGCAGTACACTCAGGAACGCCCGCGGCAATTACGCCGTGAGGGATTCCGAAAGTCCTGAGTGCCTTGCATGTTTGTTCAAGCAATTCTTCGCGATGGACGGCGATCCAGACTGACTTTTGTCTTTCAATTGCAGACTTAGTCATGGCGCAGAAGATAACTGTCTTCCCGCCACCAGTGGGCAGAACGACGCACACGGAATCAGAGTTTCTAAGCTCCTTTCGTGCTTGTACCTTCAGTTTTTCCTGATAAAGTCGCAGTTCCATTCAACAGCTCCGGGTGTTTCTTATCCAGAATTTCTAGAAGCCGTAAAAGGGATCGTTCGCAATATCCGAAAGGTCTGAGGAGTCTTGCTCCGACGCTTGCGGTGTACTGCTTGGTTCGCTCGTCCCATCCGAAGCGGACCCCGGCAGCGATGTATTTTTTGATTCGCTCGTATCCGTCGGACTGGACGATGAGTTTGTCGGATTGTATTTGCATTCAAGATCTCCAAGTGCCAGTCCTGCAATCTGTGTCAAACAGCGCAGATGTGCAGCCATCTGGTTAACAGTTGTATAGATTTCTTCGTCCATCTGTCGCAATATCTCGGATCTCGTATCCTTTCCAAAACCAGCGACAACTGTTCGAAAGCTTCCAGGGGTAGTGTCAACAACCACCGAGAATTGCCCGATGTTCACATGTGCCCGCTTTTCTTCCAGAGCTTTTAAATTCACAAGCTGAATTACGTACCCGTCCAACTCTGCTTGCAGCCTTCTGTTTCTTTCCAACATTCCTGCCAAACTCCTTTGCGCGTTTACGCTGATACCGCTTGTGGTGTCAGCGACTGCAAGTGCTGAGACAACAAAACGATGGTTGATTTCTCTACCCAGTAGGTCATGCCGCGTCCGAGCTGCGAAAAGTTCGGACAGTCAATAGGCTTGCCGTCTTTGTCGCGGGAGCAAGAGATCCCAGCGACCGCGGTCAGCTCGAGATCTCTGAGCAGGTTAAAGAAGCGATTGCGTTCTTCTTTCATTAAGATCTCGACGCCATCGAAGACGACCAGGGGCGCCTTCTCGATAAGGGCGATTGCGACCTGGATTGTCGCGTCAATGATGAATTGCTCAGACTCGGAGCAGAGCGCGAATGGTGCATTGCCATTCTTGCCGTCGTCGTATCTAATTTGCAATTCCGCATCAATCGTGACAGTTCCCCATCCAGCAACGCGGCAGACCTCACCCAGTTTGTCGTTGAATGGTTTGAGGTTCTGTATGAGGACGCGCTTACGAAGCCCGTCTGAACCCATCGCTTTCGCAGCTTTGTCCAGAGCAACAATTTGGTGATGGTATGCAGTACCTTGCTTTTTCTGCTTGAACGCTTTTAAGCGTAGCTCTGCATTTGCCAGGGTGTTGCTTGCGGTATCAATAGCGGTGGCATCTTCGATGGGAGCAACTTCGGCACTATTAGCTCTTTCGGCTGCTTCCTTCGCATCCTTAATTTGCCTTTGGAGCGACATTGAATGGCTGCGTTTTTCGTCTCTTGCATTGACTGCCGCTTGAACTTCCTTTGCCAGTGCCGCCATGCTTTCGCTGTCAAGGCAGACGACGTTGTTTTTTACGACCAGCTTGCCGTCTTTGACAGTTCCTTTAATTGAGCAGCTTCCGCACTCGATTAGGCTCGCGTCCGCTTTCGCCTGGGCGAGCTTTTTCTCTAACGCTTGGGCTTCAGTAGAAAGCTTGTTGTATTCCAAACTTGCTTCGTGCAGCTGCGCTTCCAAGTCATCGACTGAACCGGCAATCTCTTTCAATCGATCGATCTCGGCTTCGGTCAGCACGTTTTCGCGAATGGTATGAACGTGCGCTTCTCTAGCCGATACGACAGCCTTTTCAAGATCTTCAAGTTTGGCTTCAACCAGGTCGTAATCCCAGCCTTCAGGCTCGAAAGTCAGACCTTGATTGATCCCCCACTTAATGCCGGTGACTTGCTGAAACATCCCCTTACGTGTGGTGCATTCCGTCTTCGCGATGGATTCACCCTTGTCCCATCCCATGCCGGGAATCTTTCCGTTCCCGAAGACCGTGTCGAGGATCTTTGTTTGATCGGCGAGAGTCACGCCGCATTCTTGCAGCTCGACTTCAAGCCGCGGACGATCTGCCTGCTGCGAGGCGTAAGTCTCCAGAGCCTTCGCCCTTTCGTTCGGTGTGAGCTTTGACAGCTTCAGTAAACCAAGGGCAGCGTGCCTGTGTAAGGTAGCGGCGCCCTGGATTGACTTGGGCTCAAGAGATGGATACGAGATCTTTCTAATCCCGTTCTCGTCCTTGAGCGTAACAGTGGCTTCGCTCGCCCCTCGATTCACGTAAGCTTTTGCATCAGCTTTAGTGAACCCGAACAGATTCGGCTCTGCTGCGCAAACCGCTTGCAAGCCCTGGATAAAGCTGCTCTTTCCAGTGTGATTGTCACCTGCGATGAGAGTAACTTTCGGTGAAAGCGAGACATCAGCGCGGTCTATGCCTCTATAAGATCTGATTTCTATTAACATTTTAGTTAACTGCCTCCGACATAATTCCGAGCTGTGCTGCCTTGCTTGCCTGACTGGTTCCGAAGTCCACAATGGGACCCCAGAAGAGAATTCGCGCTCTCAGCCTTGCGGCCTTCGGGTGAATCTCTTCCTGGGTGCGAAGATCAGGAATTTTCTTCAACCTCTTCGCGAAGGCTATCGTTTTCCCCGTCTTCGTCAGGTAGATGAACTTCCGGTCGTGCTTCAGCTTCCACTTCCCCGACTTGGTCGGAAGAATCTCCACTTCCTTCAAGCCCTTCAATGGTGGTATCGAGTTCGGTGACACCATCACCGTCGGACAACTCATCGGCGTCGAGCAGATCGGTTGAGGCTCGTTTGGGTCTGCGGGTGGACTGGGATTTTCCTCTTGCGAGGGAGATTGCGTAGGCTCGCAAGACTGGTCCGCAGAACTTGACGAAGCGCATGTACCAAACGCAAGCATCACGGATAAGGTCAGTGCGAGGAATGCCTTCTTTTTCAGCTTCATCTGTCATCTCCTTTAAGAGTTTCGGAGGAAACCCTATACAAATTTCTTTTAGTGCCATGGTTAGAATGCGTCCTGTTCTTGTAAGTCGTCAGTCAGGTCTTCGCTCTCGTCCTCTTGTTCTTGGGTTGATTCGTCCTCGCTATCTTCTAGGGTTTGGCTTTCGTCGTCCGAGACTTGCTGCTCTTCTTCGCTCTCTTCGGTTTCCAGGTTGAAATTCAATTGCTCGTGATTCGGGCAATCCGTCGGTGATGGTGTCACTCACGTCAAACCTGGAGACCACGTCGTACCATGCTACCAAGGTATACTATATTTTACTAATTGTACTATTTATATATACTAATACTATATTATATATTATATACTAGATCTAGTACTATTTATTATATTCTA
>DTSE01000153.1 GCA_012965515.1 Candidatus Melainabacteria bacterium
GTCCGCAATCGTTATCGGTTACGACGATCCGGCTGCACCTGCGAAAACAGCCGTACTGGGCGCTACTGTAAGGGTTTCTTAATCAACTACGCTCAGTAGGGGCGGCTATTCTCAATTTCACTTAAACCGCTTTCCACAAATCCTTCACGGAAACCCAGCCATCCTGGGTTGATCCCCAGGAATTTTTAACATAGACGCGATCGTTGGCTTTGTCGAATTTCGTCACTGTGACCACGTGATTCGCCACGCCGAGCTTGGAATCTATGTATTCATGCAATGTCTTAATCGGACGAATCAGCGCTCTAACTCCATAAGCTATGTATTCGCTGGTGTCGTACCCCTTCATAACCATCTCGCCGTTTACCGCGACTACGACAGGCATCTTTTTCTCCGAGTCCAATTGAGCCAGAGTTTGCCGCAGACCTTCCTCACTCTCCACCATCTTATTGTGCTTATAGTCGTCTTCACCGCCAGACCACGGGTGGCTCAACCATTCATAAGGACTCTTGTAGCTGATAGTTTCGAACTTGTCTCCGAAAAGGCGCTTCGATTCTTCCTGAATCTGTCTTCCCGTCAAACCCGCGAACTGTGTCTCTTGTCCTTTTCCGTCCCTCCAGACTTCATATCCGTTGGGCATCCAGTATTCAGACGCAGGTAAGAACTGCTGTCCAAGCGCGTAAAACAGACTCGTTACAGGTTGAGGTTTTTGCACATATTCGAGAGGCTCTTTCTCTCTCTGCCCAACATCATTGAGAGCAACGACCTGAAAAATCTGCGAAGCATGGCTGCGCAAACCATCCTTGGGTGGGAAAATTTCTTCTTCCCAACCGGGCTTCATACTGTCCTTCGGAATTTTGATCACTTTGCCATCACCGGCTTTCCATTCGCCATGGAGAGCAGCAGTAGTGATCATTTCGGCAGCAAGCGACGGTCTTTGGTCGAACGCAATGTTTTGAAGAACAGTGACATTGCAAGTTGAATGAACGCCTTGGTCGATGCGTCCTTCTCCTGTGTGATGCAAAATTCCGACCGCAACACTTGTTCTTTCCTTTGCGCTCATGTATGGAGAATCAGTCATCATCAGCTTGTTCACTTCACTGAACACACCAGTCAATTCCTGCCTTGAGAGGGCTTCATTACCGACCCGTGCTTGAGAATTCCGCATGGACAGCGCAGCATGGACCCGCAAAGACTCGTCACCAATCTTCGAGATATTGTCCAATAGCAACTGTTTCTGAGTTTCATATCCTCGGGAGCTGCCGGATTTTCCTGTTTCAAACTTAGCCTGAATTTTCCAACTTCGATCAATTGAATTCTCAACAAATCCAACGTCACCATTAATGGTAAGTCCATTCTGAAGTTCGAATTCGGTTTTTGGTCCGATGCTTTCTTGCTTATGAAAGTGAAAGCCTCCCTGCGGACCAGACAGCAACTGATCCACCTGCTGTCTCATTGGATCAGCTCCCTGTCCTTCCGCCGGCGGCGCACATAGAATTTCCAGCTCTTCTGGGCTGTGTTGCCGGGGCGCCGCAGGAGCTTTTACATGTGTTTCAAAAACAGGAGAATTGCTCTCTATCATAAGTTCACTTAGTAGCGTGAGGGGGACACACCTTTGTTGCCCTGGATCATATAAAACGAACGTGACGCCATCGTTACCGGCAGAGAGGTGCCACCATTCAGAGCCTCCGACCATACAGAGGAAACCTCGCCAGAAGAATTTTCCTTCTGTTTACCGTTCGTCGTGATTATGTAAGGCTCGAACTCTTTCGAACTAAAGCGAATGAGGGTAGCACCACCAGTAGTAGCGCCGAATACTTGCAAGCATCCGCCAAATTGCCTTCAAATAGAAATGTGATCGCAGGGATGAGAAACGGAACAAGAAAATCGATTGCAATACCGACTACTTATACCCTCGGGGCGCTAGAATTGCGTTTCTGACAAGGGTTACTAAAACAACGGGCGAGTATGCAAGTTTTTGAAAAACATGTTTTTGTGTGCGTATCAGGAAAAACCTGTCCGGGCTCGGGCTCGATTGAGGTTTGTGACTTGCTGAGAAAGGAAATCTCGGAGCGCGGGCTGAAGAAACAAATCCGCATAAACAAATCCGGGTGCTTCGACCAGTGCGGACATGGCGCCGTAATCGTCGTGTATCCGGAGTCCGTCTGGTACGCGCACGTTACACCAGACGACGTGAAAGAGATTGTGGAGTCACACCTGATCGGTGGGCAGCCCGTAGAACGTCTCCTATACGACGGCTCCGGGCGCATAGTTTGATTCAGTTATTCGGTGACTTATAAAAGAGCCGATGGGAGGCGCCCTCATGACAAATAGTCGAAACGAGGCTGCAAGCCACTCCCACCGACTAACTTGATAATACCCCAGTAAACGCGTTTCAAACGGTTATGGCGGCAAAAAATCCAAATTAGGCGTAACGTCCGTCAGACCTACGTTTGCGCGGGTAAAGACCCGATCAAATTGGGCACAAGCCAATTTTATCGAGGGTACTACCGAGCGATTCTTTAGTTGTTGAATCCTCTTATCATCTAGAGACCGGACTTGCCGCACAAGCTCCGGGTGCATCTTCAACAATGCCAGTAACATATACAGCGACTTGGAGCGATCTTCATGTGAAGGACGTGAAAGATCGCGGCTGTAAACCTCCACCATTTCAGCGTATGGGAAGTCGTCCGGCAAAAGCGGCAAACTCTTGAATAGATACCGCGTGACCTGCGTACGCACGGTCAGGTCAACATCATCCACCGCCGGAAGCAAGCGCATAGCGGTGTTAGGAACTTCGCCGGCCCAACTCAAGAGTTCGACGGCGCAATTTCGTCTCACTGCATTGGGATCGTGATCGATCAAATAGAGAAGCTCTTCTCGCATGGGCTCACAGTGGCGAATCAGTTCTTTTACAAGCTGATTGCAAGGTTCGTCCGAAAAATACTTCACGCCATCACGCATTTCTTCACTGGCTGGACGCCCCTGCGCTTCGAGGAAATCCAGCCTTTGATGCAGTTTTTCCAAGAGCTGTACGGGCTCTTCACTGCGAAAGTTAACTTGATGCGGGTCCTGCAAGATGCGGCTAGGCATTTCAGTCTCGTCGCCCAAAATGTCCACAGAAACATAAATATCTGAGCCGTCTCCGGTAACGGTCTGAATGTTCGCCTCCATTCGACGAGCCTTCAATTCGCGCTTTAACCGCTGTACGCCGGAAGCAACCGACTTATAGGACGCACCATTTCTTAAGCCGAGAAACCTCTCAACTTCCTCTCGCGACATTTGAGTCGAACCGTAAAATTCCAACCCCGCGTAAGCACCATTCTCATTGTAGGAGAGCGCGGGAAGTGAGTTTATGCAAAGGACAAAACTCAAACAAACAGCGGAAACAATCGAATTAATTTTCACCACCAATGGTGCCTCACTCCTCATCTTCTTGAACGTTTGAACGAGCGGTCGTCATAAGGTTTCTTCTCTCGAATCGCTTTGATTCTTTCTTTTAAATTCTTTGCCTCAACGTGACGCTTAGCCCGTTGCATCACGTCAGCATAAGCTTCCAAAATCGGAATAATCGCATCGTCCGTTTTTCCAAATTCTAGCTCTGCAATATTCAGCGCCTTTCTTGCAGAGGCTACCGCTTCGTCATGCCGACCAGACAACGAATAGTTTTTCATCAGCGCCATTAAGTCATCGAGCACATATTCATTGCCGGAAGTGCGAACGGAAACTTCGAGATCGCCGGTTTCCAGGCGGCGCTTTTTGGTAATGACGCCCTCAGCGCCAAAAAGGACGTTGCGAGCCACCAGCGCGGTGGATATGACAACAGCTATTCCGATTCCGAGTAAAAGCGTGGGGTCCATAAAAACTAGATTATTCGCCGAAAACCCGCCAGGAGCCTAGACAGGGCGGCTGATGTGCCTGCCTTTAGAATATACCCTTTACACTTGAAGACGCTAAGCAGGCTCGTTCTCGT
>DTSE01000154.1 GCA_012965515.1 Candidatus Melainabacteria bacterium
ACGATAGTGTGTTTTTGCATCGCGTCTACGTCGATGTAATACAGATTGCCGGTGTCTACGCCGCGGTCGAGGATGTTGCCGATTGCAATAATGCGCACCGGATCTTTGGGCGGAATATTGGCCAGGGAAAACTCTGCAGAGCGCTTGATGCGGAAGCCCGGCATTTCGCGTTTGGGCAGGTGAATATAGGCTGAAAGAAGGCGTGAATTGAGCGGTGTGAGGAAACGATACCCAAGCAAAGTCTGAAACGATTCGCCGGATCTCTGGTTTTTCACCAATCCGAATTGAGCGACGTGTTCACGCAGACCTTTGATTTCATGCGTACGCAACGGAGTTGGGCGGCTGGTTTCGTCTACATACGTTGCTTGAATCAAAGACTGCAGGCGAGCAAAAACTGAGCGATCGGGCGCAAAGAAATAAGTGCCGACCTGCCAACTGCCAATCGCCGTACCAAGCTGAATGTGTTTCAGATAAGCGTCTTGCAGTTCGAGATAATACTTGATGCGTCGTTTTTTCTCCGGATCTTCGTTTTCTTGAGCGCGTTGAATTTGATCGACGACGTGAAACTCTTCTTTGGTTACGTATGCTTTCGGAATCGGCGCGGCCAGTACCATCATGCCGAAGTCCTTGCCTTGCAAGCCGCTGGCTAGACGTTCGATCTGCTCTGATTCCATGGTGTCACCGGCGGTGGACTTCAGAGCAGGGATACCAGTGATGATACCAGTGTGGGTGGCAAGTGGTGCCACCATCGCTTTCATTTGGTCGAGCGTAAACGGGTCTTTGTATGTGTCTACACCGTTGTATACGCTGTGCAAAATAGACTTCAGGGTGTTGAAAGAAATATTGGTGCTGTCCGCACCGTCACCACCATCGCCAGGATTTGAAATGGATGCGCCCATGTAGTATTGAACGCCTGTCTTATCACCGAGGACGAGAAAGGCAAGATAAGCTTTTTGGCTGTGCATGCCGGTCAGCGCATCTTCCATCAAGTACATGCGCTTAGGTCCCTGGTTCGGGTCCTGGTTTTGCTGCGGTTGTTGTTTGGCTTGCTGCTTTTCGCCTTCGATATCCCAGGAGCGAAGAATGCCGTCTACGCGGACGAAGGTCAAACCAGGTACCGGCCAACTAACGACGTCTGCGCCGGAGACAGGGTCTAATTCCAACGCGTCAAGGTCGTATCGCCTCAGGTCGGCGATTTTTTCTTCCCATATATTGCGTGGACCTTCATCCATGATGCTTGTCCTGGGTTCCCTTACTTATCAGTCGGTTAGCTCGAGCTGCTGACCCTGATTATACTCATTTAAGAAGCCTTTCAACGGCTAAGGTAGCCGTGAGGGCAGAATGCTGTTCATTTGAATCATGCCCGTAAAGGGCTGAAATTAGTACTTTTAGGCAATATTGGCTCTTTTTGGGCTTTCAAGAAGCAAGTTTCTAAGCGACATCCGGCTTCTTGCTGGAGCCTGAACTTGCACCAGTGTGCATCATTTCGATGAGCTTTGCTTTCACTTTCGCCTTAGGCGGATCCGCAAATTCGTGGGTCTTCAGGCTGAATGTGCCTGCAACCGTACCTACCCTGTAGCAGAAGAAGTCTCTTGTTTCTTGACCTACGACTCTGTCGATATTGAGCTTTTCTTCGTCGGAAATCAGCTCAAACTGAGGCGAGGTGTTGACCTGGTTGAAGAAGTTTTGAATGGTTCTGTGTTTTACCTTTCTGCCGTCAACGCGGAACATCTGCGGCCCGAGCAAGTCTCCGTCTTTCTTCGCCAGCGCGAATGCGCATACGGTACCGACGTTGATGATGATTTGGTTTCTGAAGTCCTCCGGTAAATGCTGGAGCGTCTTGCAGCAGCCGACAAAGCCGATCTTGAATTTGTCGGTTTCTTGCGTTAGCGCTTCGATAGTCTCTTTCTCAATGAAGTTGTTCATTTCGTCGAGATACAGCGCGCATGGTTGCTGTTTGTCGCTGTCGTGAACAGACAGACCGAGAGCCGCTTGCTTCAGTCCTGTAACTAGTAGCGAACCAAGCAAATTGGCGTTTTGGTCTAGTTGTCCTTGAGGAATTCTGACAAGCAAAACTTGCTTGTTGATGATCAAGTCTTTCAGTCTCAAATCGCCTACTGGCTTGGTGAGAATCGGTCGGATACGTGGATCGCTGAGCATCGGCGTGACGCGGTTGAGAATCGGCTCCACCCAGTTGATCCACTGATCTGTTCTTGCCAGTCTCTTGTACTGACCCCATGTTTCGATCAGTGTTGAATATTCGGTGCGTTCTTTCTTTTTCTTCTCAATACCTTCTAATAGGATGTCTCGGAAATCGTTGTCTTGCAGAAGCGTGGGCAAGTCGATAAGGGTCTTGTTATTAGCCATAAGCAAGATGGCCGCGTTTCTCAAGATGTTGGCAGTTTGTTGGTTCCACTGGCTTTGAGAGCCAGGAGGTTCGGTGTAAATTGCTTTGAAACCGTGGACTATAGCTGATGCCGCATCGATGAAGTTGACATCTTCCAGTGGCTCGAGCGGATTGTAAGACATTGATCCGCCGCGATAGGTCGGGTCCACGATGACAATGCGTTTCGCCAGTTCCTTTCCTTTTACATGGGCAGCGGTCCAGTTAGTGATGAGGTCGATAAGCTCACCGTCCGAGTCTATTACGATCACCGCGCGGTCGTTTGACTCAATATCGTGGCTGATCATGTTTGCCAGCAAGCGTGACTTGCCTTTGTCAGAACCGCCCATAACAATCATGTGCGGGTTGTTTGTGCGAGCTTCAGGCGGCATGGCCATGACGCGGGGCACCCACGGCTTCCAGAATCTCCACTCTACGCGTGTGCCCAGAGGCATGGCGCCCTTCTTCCAGGGCTTGGACCATTCGCGCATCATCTTATTATGCTGCGCTTTGTACTGCGAAGGAATGTATTCCTGTTTGGCAAGAATATTCAACTTACCCGATGGACCGAAGATGAACAAAGCTCCCATCGCAAGCAAGACGCCCAAACCGATCAACAAGAAGGCAATCTTCATGAAGAACGCCGACATGTCGCCGCGATTGTGAGTGTCGTTCGGTTGCAACATTTGCAGCGGATTTCCACCACCCAGTGGTGCGCTCGCGACAGCCGGAATTTGCGGTTGGGGCTGTCCGCTACTTGCCAAAACGGCACCGGAAACGGTTTGCACAGCTCTCCAACTGCCGCTGACCTGCGCGATTGTGGCTCTCCAGAATTTGCCCATCTTGGTTTCGTAGCTGAGTTGCCCCTGCATGTAAGGGCGACCCAATTCGGTGACTCCGACCATACCTTTATATTCGATGCCTTTGCCGAACGGTTTACCGTCGCGCAGGTAGAACTTTCTAAAGACGATACCGTTTGGAGCTACCAGGTTGCCTTGCAAAATCCACGGACCACCTACGTCTTCACCACGTCCGTAGATTTGCGTACCTTGCTGGCCTAGTTGCATCTTGAACGAACCGCCATTTTTTTCCATCGGCGTCTTATAGAAGACGTTATAGATGCCTGAAATGTCGACCGCCTTCTGTCCTACACCCAGCCCGCCCAGCAGACCACCGCTTTGCGCGGCGCCGTTTTTAGGCATGGAGCCGGCCAGATAGGTGCAGAATGTGCAGAATGTGTTGAAGACTACTACCGTCATGAAGGCGCATATGGTGCCCAAGATCATCGCTGACTTGTTAGTCACCGTCATGCCGCCGAGACTAATTTCGCGCTCCAAGAAAGGCAGATTTTCATCATCGTCCAGGTCGTCGGAGTCTTCGTCCTTATTTTTTCCTTTTTTGGACTTCTCCTTAACAACTTCTTTGCAGGCAGAAAGCACAAGAAAGAAGCTGACCTCGATAGCGATGACGAAGATTCCGACAAGGAAACGCCACCACCTAGAAAGTCATTTTCCGGCGGTTCTTCAACAATAAAACGACCCGGTGCCAAGAAAAAAGAAGTTGTTAAGG
>DTSE01000155.1 GCA_012965515.1 Candidatus Melainabacteria bacterium
GCAATCTAAGCTGGTATCAGTTGCCTTACGATGCGCTGTTTGGGGTCTTAGCCGTGGGGGCGGGATTCCCGGTCAGGTGGCTGTCTGGGCGATTGATCGCGCCAGACATCGGATTGAAAAAAGACGGACTGAAGCAGAAAGAATACAGAGAGCTAATGGAAGACTAAGCTCGACTAGTTCTTCGTCAACAGAATTGATTGAATTGCAGGAAGCTTCACGCCAAACGACGAGGCGCGCAGGTGTTTTACCTCGCGTACTCAAGTCCAAATCCACCTGGGTCGCTGCCGCTTCGCTGTGTGCGGCCGGCGCCGCTGCATACTACTATGCTCGCAAGATCGAGCCCAAGAAATACAAACTGGAAACGGTGCGTGTCATCACAGGTGATGGCAATTTCTGGCGCGGTCGCGAAGGCAATGGGAAAGGCTCACGCTCGGAAGAGCGCATAGAAAGGAAGTTGTTCCGTATCCTCCACCTTTCTGATTTGCATCTTGCTAAACCAGAAAGTGACAAGATCGATTTCATTCGCAAAATTACTGATGCAGATTTTGATCTGATTGTTTTGACTGGCGACGTATTCGAAGATCACAGTGGACTTGAGTACGCGGAAAGGCTTTTGAGTCGCCGTCCTCGGTTGGGCGCCTATGCAGTGCTCGGCAATCATGATTACTACGATTACACGATGTTCAATAAAATCGTCGGACGGATGATAAGAAAGTTCCGCCATCCAAAGGAGAAGCGTGACGTCACGCCTTTTGTGGAAGCCTTACAGATGGGCGGTTTTGACGTGTTGAGAAACGAGTCGCGCTGTTTAAAGGAACACGGTTTGCACATAGTGGGAATTGATTATCCCGGCATTGATGAGTATGAGTTGCAGAGATTGGCTGCACAAGCACCTGAACATCACTTGAAGCTGTGTCTGTTTCACATGCCAAAGCGACTTCATTACATCACGAATGCACGTATGCATCTGGCATTGGGCGGACATACTCACGGCGGGCAAGTGCGAATTCCTGGTGTCGGACCTCTGATTACCGACTCGGAACTCGGTAGACATGAGGCTTCCGGCCTGATTCGCAAAGGCGATACCGCATTCCATATCTCACGAGGATTAGGCGCGGATCCGCGCTCGAATATTCGCTTCTTCTGCCCGCCAGCAGCTACGATTATTGAAGTGCATCACCAGATGCCCCGCAGCGTTTGACTAAATCTCAGCCCATGGCCAGTGCGCTTGCACTTGTCGCCACAAAGACGTAACACTGTTTCTAAGCAATCGAACATCAACGTATTCGTTGTTTTCTACCAGCCTGGCTTTGATCTCGTTTTCCTGAAACGATCCACCAAGCGGGTTCATTCCGTTTTCGGAAAACTTACCATCGAAAATCACAGTACGCATTGGACGCCCTTTGTTTACCCACTTTTCAGGCGTTTGGAAAACAATGTGCAGCGGCTGATTTGTGTCGACTTTATTGATGGTGGCTTCCATGGTGGCACCAGTTCCCCAATTTAGTCGGCACTTCACGTTGGTGGCAAGGCGATAAAGTGACAATCGCACCACTTCGCGATCGCGCCCACTGGTGGCGTATTCGCCAGTCACATCAGTTATGGTCCAGAAAATCCAGATGATCGTAAACCCGATCAAACAGCAGAGAATAATCACATTCAAGCGTCGCGAAGGGCGAATCAGATGCGCGTATTTGCCCGGTCGCTCTTGCTGCTGACGGCGCCCGCCGCCCTTCAGCCCAGGAAATGGTTCTTGTTCAAAAGGCTCTTGCTCTGGCTGTCCGCGCCCACCGCGACGCCCTGCGCCTCCCGGATTGCCGGGAATGTCATCTGCTGGTCGTCGTCTTGGGGGGCGATTCATTCGTCATCAACTCATGGAATGTAGTCGGGCTGATGCTTGTAGATGTATCGAATCGTGGCGGCATCGTTGTTGGACACCACGCCGCGCCCGTAGTAGACGCTCATCAGATCGTACGGATTGGTTGAATGCTGGTCGATTCCCAGAGCATGCCCAAATTCGTGCCCGGCGGAAGCGCGCATTTTTTCGTTGCTCATTGGATTGCCTTGCTGATTAGTTGTGCGAAGCAGAATAACAACAGGCTGGAAAAGCGGCTGTTTTCCTTGCAAAACGAGCTTATAGTCGAAAATTTCCTTCGATGTGTATCCGCGTATGTCATTCGCGAAAAGTCCCAGACCAAGCTTGTTAACGAAGTGATGGGTCCAGAAGACGTAAATGTCTGCTTCCGAAGGATCGTTTGTCAGAACGTACTGAAACAGCCCTTCCCGTTCGAAACCCTTCCACAAATTGATGCCCTGCAATGCAGCCTCGTAATGCGGCTCTACGAAGCCTTCCGACACTGGCAGGTTGTTTATCTGTCCGTTCTCGATAATCTCAGCAACCAGGTGCGGCCAGCGCTGTTTCCCGTCGACATTCGTGCGTGGCACACCTAATTCCGGGTCCATAAATCCGTCGATGCTCGAACCGCGTGAAACAAATACTTTGAGCGGCATCTGGTCGGCGACCCAGCGCACCACTTTGCCGTTGAACAAAGCTTGCGGGTAAACACCTGCGGGGCCGGCTGCAGCCGCCTGTCTTCCCCCGCCTCCGCCCGGGCGTGCAGGCGGAAGTTGTCTGCCACCGTAACTGCTCCGAAATTGCGCCTGAGATGCTTGCGGAATCCATGTCGCAACAAGGAGAGCGGCGATTATTGCCGGTAGAAGAACGAAGGCTGATTTCATCTGCATATTAAGGCTTAAAGCTTAACGGGTGTTAATTCTAAAGAGATAATACCCTAAACATCTGCACCTTCATCTTTCCGGGGCTATACGGGGGTTGTGCGGTCGAATACCGGGCGTGGCGCCAGCCCTGGGGTCGTGTCTAGTTTGAACCTGTGCGAGCGAATTTCGTTCGAATTCGGCGCAAGGAAGTTAAATTGCACATCCATACTGTTTCCTGTCCGGTTCGTAACCTGCATTGTCACCGCGTCGCCTTGCATTTTCGCGTCCACTTTCGGATCTGTTGCATTGAAAGCTTCATCGCCAAATCTATCCAGGGCACGATTGTTCAAAAAATCGGTCATCTGCTTCAAACCTTCTTCGCCCTTATTGGAGAAAGTCAGTCTGGCCAGCCCTTCAAGCGCTTCCTTCCCTTCTCTTGCACCGAGCATGTCTCCACCCGGCGCGAATCCGAAAGCTTCTACATTGCGAACTAATTTGTCGAGTGGTGCCGAACCGGTGATTGAGCCTTCTCTTTCCGGTTCATCGCCCAACTTGTCGCTCAGTCCGACAGGCACAATATTGGCGTCGTTAGGACCTCCCGCCAGGACAGCTCCGCTGTCATCGATGATTTGAAAGTCGGCAGGAATCACTCCGGCGCTTGTGTCAGTGCGGCTATCTGGAGGGACAAAACTATTGGTTTCCGTTCGTGCCTCAGTAATTTCCGGAGCGGAGACAACATTGTCAGTTGGCTGCGCAATGGACTCGACGTTATCGGACGGCGCGGTGTTTTCTGGCATGTTTTTAGCAACCTGGTAAATAAATTTTGCAAGACTTCCCAGGGAAGTCAGGCGGTTCTGAGAGAGGGGTCGTCCGAAATTATCGCTTGTAAAGCGTGACTTCAGTATGAATGTCAAGCGGATTGGTTCGCGGATGCTGTCTGCTGGCGGCAATTCGAGGAAAGCCCCTTCCAGTGGGACTTTTTAGGTTTTCAGTTGGGAACAATCGGAAATTCTTGGCGTCTTCCGGCTAGTTATCGGCACTTTCGAGCTGCCTGATAATCACTGCGTATGTAAGAGTGGCGTTAAAAGGGAACCTTCAATATTTCGTTACGTCAATCTTGAACGAAAACTAAAGGTAGGCAGTGTTTTCCGGATTCTCGGGTACAACTGTATCAACGACATCGCAGAATCACCAGTTAGTGGGGCACTAGGGATAGAGCCTATCGGGGCAGCACCGATCCTGCGGACAATTCAAAGAATCAAAGCGGGAGTGTTCACACAGCCCGCTTTTTTCTTGCGCTCTTACTAGAACATTTGACTTCTGATTTTCGAAATGACTGTTCGTAACCAGGTCACGGGCGGCATTCTTGCCGCCCGCCCAATGCATGCTCAGCTATTCTTCGCACATGCGGTAGCCGACGCCGTGTACGTTTTCAATCATCGACTCTGCGCCGGCATCGTCAATCTTGCGGCGCAGTTTTTTGATCAACGTGCGCAAGCTTTCAGGTGAACGTTCTGAATCCGACTGCCAGACTCTGTCCAGCAAGGCTTCCGGCGAAAACACTTGTCCTTTGTGCCTAATGAGAAACTCTAGCAGCGCAAATTCCATGCGTGCTAAGTGCAATTCTTCTTCTCCTTTGTATATGCGAAAGGAGCCGGGATCCATTTGTAAATCCCGAAATCTAAGAGTGTTGTCGAGGGTCGTTCGCGGGCGTCGCAGCATCGCGCGCATGCGAGCAGAAAGTTCTCGCAAGTGGAATGGCTTCGTCAAGTAGTCGTCCGCGCCGCTGTCCAGTCCATCTTCCTTGTCTTTCAGCGCATTGCGCCCGGTAAGGATCAAGACTGGCGTCGGGCCTCCCATGCCGCGATACTGCACTAGAACCTCAACGCCACTGATTCCGGGTAAGGAAATGTCTAGAATGATCAGGTCATAGTTACTTGTTTTCAGCAAACTGAGCGCATCTTCGCCAGTTTCTGCAACTTCGACGATATGGTGCTCGAAAGACAGCCAATCCCTCACCGTTGTGACAAGGGACGCATCATCTTCAACTATCAATATCTTGGCCATGGTGCAATTATAATTGAGTCGACACTGTGGGACTTTGTGCATGGCGCAACTCAATTTGAAAATCTCCCAACGGGGATTTCTGCTCGTGTCGATACCACTGGTGTTCGAAATTATTTTTGTCAGCGTTTTGACATCACTGAATGCGCAACTGGAAGCGGAAATGCGCAGAGAAGCGCATGCAAAAGACGTAGTGCGCACGGTTTTCAAACTGCAGCGAGATATGCTTGACTGCGCCACGGCAGCCGCGTCTTTCAGTCTGACCAATGACGTCTATTCTGACGAAAGATTTCCTCTAACCCAGAGATGGGTAAAGCAAGATCTGGAACAGCTTGATAGTTTGATTGGAAACAACTACGAACAAGCGCGCAAATTGAAGTATACGCATGCTGTCGCAGAGCGAGGACTGAAGCTGTTCGACGATCTGAAAAACCGAAAGCCCGAAGCCGCGACGCTTGATTCAATAATTGGAACTGGCGCGACATATGGTCGTGTGCGCAGTCTCGTCGGTCAATTGGGTGGTGCTACCCGCGATATCATCGAAGAGGAAGAACGAGTCCTTGCGCAAAGCCCTGTGATGCAGTCTCAGCACAGAGAAATGGTACAGAAGGCACTTGTTGTGGGTGTTGGTTTGAACGTCGTACTGGCAGTTATGTTGGCGATGTTTTTCAGTAAAGGTATCACCAAGCGTTTAGAGATCATGACTGAAAACAGTCAAAGAGTTGCTAAAGGAGAACCACTGAATGAGCCTGTTGATGGTGTGGATGAGATTGCTCAACTCGATCGGACCTTTCACAAAATGGTCGATGATCTCACTCAAGCAGAACGACACAAGCAGCAACTTTTGCAAACAGTTTCACATGATCTGAGATCTCCACTGAGTTCCGTTCGCGGCATTCTTACTTTGCTTTCAGCCGGTGCAATGGGACCCTTGCCTGAAAAAGCACTAAACAAAGTGAAGATCGCGGAGGCTGATGTTGAGCGCCTGATCAAACTAATTACGGACTTGCTTGATCTTGAAAAGATTGCCGAAGGAAAGAGCGTTTTGGAAGTGTCGAGTGTTCCCGTAAAGCGGCTTGTGGAGCGCGCTGTGAACTCTATCGTTTCACTTGCAGAAGAGAAAGGCATCAACATTAGTCGCACAATCGATCCTGTAAATGTTTTGGGTGACGAGGACAGATTGGTACAGGTCATCGTCAATCTTCTTTCCAACGCCATCAAATTTTCTCCAGATGGAGGAGAGATTGAAATTGAGGCCGAAGCGCTCGAAGCAGGCGCCAGTTCCGCAGGTGAAGCGGAGAGAAGTGTAATCGAAATCACGGTTTCAGATCGTGGAAGAGGAGTACCTGAAGAACTCCGCTCGAAGATTTTTGAAAGGTTTGAACAAGTGAAGAAAACTGATGCCACCGAAAGTGGTGGGTCTGGCTTGGGATTGGCTATCTGCAAATCGATCGTCGAGCTGCATGGTGGCTCTTTGGGTGTAAGAGATAATTCCGGCGGCGGCAGCGTTTTCTGGCTTCGAATACCTTCTAATTAGATAGAGACGTTCCCTGGAAAAAGGGAGAGGTCACTAAAAGGTCACAAACGAGATACCAAAAGGTCACAAACATTCCTTAACCTGGTTTCATCGGTCGTGAGAAACCGTGGGATCGGGAAGAGTCTGGGCGGTAGAAATATCGCCCGCCACTCTTCAACAGATGCACCAGCATCGTTTTTTTCTTACTATCGAAGTAGCAGCAAGTCGGAAGACCGAAATACACATTAATGTATTCGCTCAACTTCCAACAATCGACCACCGAAACTTGTTGCTTCTCCCGCCCGACCTTGCAAGACCCTACCAGGTGAATTCGTTTCGTCTGGAATCTTTCCCTTAAGCCTTGCGCGGCTATACACACTTGCAGGTTGCGCGCCCAGCGCGAAGAAGATAGAAAAGACTGCCACCGTCAATCTGTTCAAACAGGCGAAGCAAAAGCTTCGCCGACGCACTATGTCACTGCCTAACGCATGTAGCATCAGTGTTTTGAGAAATCGCGCCATTCTAAAAAATAGGGCAAGGCATAACGGTTCAATCCGCTAGCTTTGCTTTTTCATTGCAGCCTGTCCAAAAGGTCAGGAAGAGTCTGCCGTCCATCCATCCAAGCTCGGTCGGCTCTTTCGTGAAACTTCTGGAGCGGAAGCAAGGCGTCGGCATAATGACTTTTACAACTCAATGATACTGCTGGTGATGGCATTGCCATCGCTGACGGTAGCCTTCGTTCACCCTGCCCCACCAAGGAAGGTTAGTTTATGGCACCTCAAAATTCCGAAATCACCCAAAAGCCGTATGCTTCCGAACTATATACACCACCTGCGGTGCCGTTCCAGTTGCCATCAGTAGAGGTCTACACCCCGACGCCTCCGGCTGCGGAGAACAGAGACAATCGCTTCGGGTCTTCCGCTCCTGTCACTCCTGGCGCGTTAGAAGGACCGGCTGGACCTTCCGATTTGGCTAGTCCTGGAGCTTTTGACGCTCCGAATGGTTCCCACAAAAATGTACCTGGCGGACTGGATGGTGTCCGTTCCGAAACCTTTCGTGCTCCCGGACTTGTCAATCCATATGACAGATCTCAGTTAAAGCGCGACGATGTCGTTCAGTTCGTAGACTTCGATGGACAGAAGCTACCGGAGGTGCGCGTCGTCGGAAAAAACGGCGAGTACTTGGGGCGTGATAAAGAGCATGGAGACAGAATTTCTGAGATCAATTTTGCCGGCAACAAGAAGTCTGCCCTGATCGGATACGCGGGTGATAACGCCACTGCCCCCAATCGAATTGACATTACCGAGAAGACTTCTGACGGCATGGTGAGCCGCACGAGCTATCGACAGGAAGAAAGTGGTAAATGGGGGCTATACATCAACGATCGTCGCCTTACTCAATTGCCCGGTGAAGTGAAGTTGGCGCAGGATGGCACAATCTCTCATGAGACAGGTGATGGATATTGGCACACGGAACGTCTTGATGGATCTGTTGTAACTGAGAAACAGTTGGCCGGCGGTGCGCGTGTTGCAGTCGGTAGCGACGGTTCCGTTTCCCAAGTTAGCAGGCCTGATGGCTCACGAGTCGAGGTGCAGAAGATTGCCGGACAGCCCTTCTCTGTTACTGAAACAGACGCCAACGGTCAAAGTGTAAACTGGACCAATTCTGACGGTTCGTGGACTAGCCAACAAAGGCCCGGCGAGGTTCGCAAAGACATCAAGCTCTATAACAATGGACTTTTGTCATTCGAGTCCGGTGATACCAGAACCCATGTTCTCGGCAACGGAAATGAGCTGAAAGAATCGACCTCGGCGCAAAATATCAAATTTGACGAACAGGGGCGTCTAAAAGCAATTACCTATTCGAATGGCGATACACGAAATGTCGTTTTCGAGGAAGGCACAGACAGAGTTAAGTCTATGACCTACATCACGAAAGCGACTGGGCAGACTAGCGAATATACTCGCGTCGGCTCTGAGGAAAAATTCGAATACAAAGGCACTGATGCCAAAGGTAGGGTGAAGACCGGCAAGTGGAATGGTTCGATTGACTGCTCTCCGGACGGAACTTTCACAATCAAGGATGGTGAGGGTAACGGGCGCAAGCTGGACGGATTCGTCATTAAGACTCCTACGGATGGGAAGACATATCTAGAGAAGAAAAATGCAGACGGTTCCACACTCATTTGCAATAAGGACAAGGAGATTCAAGCGCTTTTGCGCCCGGACAATTCGAAAGTCGAAGTTCAGCGGGAAGGTTCGCAGATAACGAAAGTTTCGGAGACGCGACCAGACGGAAGTAAGATCAATTTTGCCTATGACTCGAGCACCAAAACGTGGTCGTGCGACAACTCTCTCATTCCAAATTCGAAGAGCCAGCCCGTAGATGCGGATGGTAACCTGAAGTTCAAAACAGCCGACGGTTCAATGCACTCGGTTGGGACAAACGGCAGAGAGCGCATCGTCACCAAGGACGGTGCCACGCTCGAAAACAATGCGAAGGGTGAACTTGAGAAAATTACGCAACGTAGCGGCGAGTACCGTGTCGTTAATCGTGAAGGTGACAAAGTTGTCGGCTTCACTGACTATGACAAAGCGGGTGCCCTCAAGCGTGAGCTGAAGGGTGTTTCCAACCTCCATGTCGACAACAACGGCGACTTCAAGTACGTCGATGCCAATGGATCGACTGTCGTTGAAAGATCTAACTTTTCGCGAGTCGAGAACGACGCCAGCGGACGCATCGCGAAAGTAACGCGCCCTGACGGCTCGCACCGCGACTTCACTTACGATGCGACCACTGGAGAACTCTCCAAGATTTCCGACGTGACAAAGACAGAAAAAGGCGACCGCACGGACGATTGGACAAGAAAACGCAACGCGGCTCCACCGCAGGGAGACGGGAAGTTTACCGACACATTCGAGAGACTGCGTCCACAAGATGGACGAACGGTTGAGTCTCGTACAAATGTTCAGCTCGATCCATCAGGGGACTATTCCTATAAAGATCAAAAGGGCAGAGAGCGTGAATCAAGAGTCTCCGAGCGTTTTCGTCGCAGTGGTGAGGGTTTCACTTCTGCCACCATCGAAGAAGCTCACTACAATTTCCTTGATGAAATGCGCATGAACGTCAAGGACGAGTCGAAATTGGAAAGACTCGAATTGATGATGAATGGCTTTGAAAAACGCCTTAGCGACTCAGTCGAATTGCGTGTCGCCGCCGGGCAATCGGAAGAAGCGGCGCAAGAAAAAATGGAGCAGAAAGTCGCTGCAACCTACGATCATTTGACGCGGATGGTGCAAGCGGATGACAGCGCCATCGATAGCAAAGAAACTCGTGTGATGCTTGCTGAAACATTCATGTATCACGCATGGGAACCGGAGACTGTCAATCAGCAGGGGTGGGGCTCGTGCTGGTTGCAGTCCGGGTACATTCCTTGCGGTTTGGGCAAGCATACCGACGACATGGCCAAAGTTCTCGCTGACGTCAGTTTGACCGGCAAGTATACTGACCGCAAAGGCAACAACTATGATTTCAAACGCGACCAACTCGGGATTCATTCACGCGCGGATGGCGCGGGCTGGAGTATTCAGAACGCGACCCAAGACAACTCTCAACCAAGTCCGGTTGCGCATCGTCTGGACAGAACACTCTCGGTGATGGACAGAGGTGCCGGATATGGAGGCGCCGGCAATTCACAGCGCATCCGCACCGGCGGCGGCGGTCAGCGTGAAATTATGCGCCGCGTCACAGGTGATGAGCTGCTTTATACGAACTACCCGCATAGCCGAAAGGAAAGATTAGCCATGCTGGAAGCCGGAGGCGCTCAACGCAGCGGCGGACCCGGACACGTCGCAACCCTGGCGATGCGCAAAATTGGGGAAAACTGGGCGATCGTGCGAGGCGACCAGTACGATGGGCGAGATCGCGTAGTTTCAGTAATTCGCGACCTCAAGCAATGGCTCAATACTGGAGAAAGTGCGCGGATTGAGCGTTCCTTCGCTCCGGAATGGAACAAGGAATTCAAGATTGCCGACAATGTTAAACCGAGCGACTTTAGACCAGGACCAAACCGATTCAACGACGACGATAATGACCGCCCAGTTCGTCCATTCCGCCGATTCTTCCGTCGCCGGGGTTAACCGGTTGCCGGTAGGGGCGACGCCATGCGTCGCCCGCTTCCGGTTGAGTTAATCGACTTCAGACCCCGAAGCCGTCAACCCCGCCGTCTAAGTCCACTAAATTGGAAATCCAAACCTGAAACAGTTGAGGTGGCATCCCCAAAATCCCGAAAGTCAAGCGGGGTGGTCCCCTTGTGTGTTCACGATGAATTCATGTTGTCAGTATTAATGTTAGAGTCATCCTCCTGCAACAAATCTGAAACTCTCGTTGATTACCTTTGAATCAACTCCCCCTCCTGCACACCAGTTTCTAATGCTATGCAATTACTAAATTCTGCTGCCATTTCATCTTCTATTAGTTCCGGTACAAGTATTCCCGACACCTGGCTAGACCGACTTTGTCAGCCGGCTGTAGAGACTCGAACCCAGGAAATTCTCAGTCAGGCGCTCGCCTCAAGACTGCAGCAAGTTCTTGAACTCTACGACGATTACATCGCCGCCTACGACCGCTACCGGTCCAATCGCGGACCGCGCCCTGACGCTGGCTTGATTGCCGTCCTTCGTTTCTTGGATGAACTTCGTCCAGCCGATATTGATGTACTGATTCAGGCCCTTCGCCGTCTCGAAGTGTGCAATCCTTCGCCAGAAGCCACCAAATCGCTTGAGCGTTTGGGCGCTCTGGTAAATCGTCTGGAAGCGGACAGAAGGCTCAAAGTTGTCGCTCTGCTTGGCGAAATCAAACGCCTCGAATCGCACGAGAATGGTGAATACAAAGAATGCTTCCTTCGAATCAGAAAAGACGAGATTGCTCGCCTTTCGATGATCGTCAGCGGTGAATTGCAGATTTTGGAGAACTCGGTGGCAGGTGGACGCATCGCCAAACTGCAAATCGTAAAACTCTTGCCACTCTTCATTCGCTATAGATTAGCAATGGACACTGAAGATCTCGATCAAGCAACCAAGCTGATTACCGAGATGAGTCAGTTTGGTCAAATGCATTTGACTTTGTTCGGCTTGCACCTTACGGCGCAAGAAATGGAATCCTTTGGAAAACGCGTTACTCAACTGCGCAAGCGCAATTTGCAAATGTCCCAAATGAAAGGTTGGACAGAATCTGCTCGCCAGGCTAGCCGCCTCGAGCAAGAAATCGCGGAGTGCTTTTTGACCCTGACGGGTGAAGACCGTCTTGAAGCGCAAAAGGCGCTGTGCAGATTTGAGAACGCCGAGTCGACGGTCGACGAAATGGTGGCGCTGTCCGATTTGCACAAATACTGTGCGGACATCGCAAGCAAAGCCAAAGAATGGCGAGCTCTCACCAGCGATGCCTGCAACTGCCGCAAGGTAGGGCAGCAGCTGGAGCGCGTTCAAAGTGGCGTCGCTGTTTTCGGACCTGGCTTCGCACCGCCACAGCTCGGCGTGGTGGATGAAGAGTTTCTCCAAAACAAAGCAAGTCAGGAAACTACAAGTGAAATGCAGGCATTCATGAAGTTCGAATCGCTCTTCAACTGCATGAACGCGGTCATGAACTTCTAGGCTCTAGTCACTTCTAGCGAAGCCTAATGAATCGATATTTCTGCGGTTACGCGGCTGCTGCTCGGCACGGCCCGAGCCTCATCCAGATGCGTCATCGAACCGGCGACAATCTTCCAACCGTCTTCTTTCTTGACCCAGATACGCATAAAATTCATTGCGACTCTTCCATCCGGACCCTCGTAGTTGCCGTAGCCGGTAACTATTGCCGTGTCGCCCTGCTCTAATATTTTCATGTCTGTAATTTCGACCCGGTCAAACTTCTGTGCCTTGTTTGGCTGATGTTTGTCCACAATGAATGCCTTGGGCGAACAAATATCCCCATCGACCATGAGCACCATCTGGTCATCCAAGTAGGTTTGAAAAAAAGTTGGATTTGGCTTTAAGTCCGCCTGCCGCAGTCGCTCTTCAAGCTCTGCGATTTCGATTTCAACACTAGACATGTGGTCGGTTCACCCAGCAACGACATTATAAAATAGGCCGCAAATTAGGCGTCACGGAGGCGCCTCTCCTTCTATTTTTGGCCGAATCGCTAATACTGCATATCCCCCCAAATCGGTATAATAAGCCCTTGTTTCGGGCGTTCCAGGCAGGTTGTATATATGAAAGATGGTTCCGGTGACAGAACAAGAGTGGTTCTTCTAGCGGCTGGACAAGGCAAGCGCATGAAATCTGACTTGCCAAAGGTTCTGCACGAAGTGCTTGGCAAAACTATTCTGGGGCGCCTGATGGCAGCCAGTGACGAGTTGAAGCCCGAGCATATACACATTGTCATCGGGCACGAAGCAGAGCAGGTCGAGAAGTTTATTCAGGACAATCCGTCCGCGACTCCTGTTTCGACCCATTTGCAAAAGCCGCAGCTTGGAACCGGACACGCATTAATGCAAGTGGCGCCAAGCTTGAAGGATTTCAAAGGTACGCTTGTTGTCTCGGTAGCCGACACTCCATTACTTACCGGTGCGACATTCAAATCTCTGGTTGAAGCTCACAAAGAGAGCAAAGCCGTCGTTTCGCTTCTGACTACTGATGTTGACGATGCGAAAAACTACGGGCGGATCACCAGGAACGAGAAGGGCGAAGTAACCGGGATTGTCGAGCACAAGGATGCGACCGAAGCTCAGCGCGCCATCAAGGAAATCAATCCGGCAATCTACTGTTTTGCTTGGCCGGAAGTAGAGGCAGCGCTTTCGACTTTGAAAAACGACAACCAGCAGAAAGAGTATTACTTGACCGATGTTATCGGTTGGGCGCACAAGAACTCGCATAAAATTGCTTCCGCGAAGGTTGCTGATTGGCGTGAGGTGGCCGGTATCAATTCGAGGCTAGAACTATCGGAAGCCATTCGCTTGATGCGGGACATAACCGTGAATAATTTGGCTCTTGAATCCGGAGTCACGATTGTCGACACGCAAGGAACTTGGATTTCGCCGGAGGTGAAGATCGGCAAGGATACGGTCGTTTTGCCTGGATGCTATCTAGCCGGTGAAATTGAAATCGGTCAAAAGTGCACCATTGGACCGAACACTGTGATGAAGGGCGTCGTGCATGTAGGCGACAACACGACAGTCGCACAATCGTTAGTGCAGAACTCGGATATCGGCTCCAACTGCAAGGTTGGGCCATTCTCCCATTTGAGAGAGCACACAGTTTTGCACGACCAAGTAAAAGTTGGAAACTTTGTCGAAGTCAAAAAGAGTGTCATCAACAACAAAACTAATGCCTCGCATTTGAGCTACATCGGCT
>DTSE01000156.1 GCA_012965515.1 Candidatus Melainabacteria bacterium
TCGCAGGCTCGAAGCTTGCTGTCGATGGCCAGGTCGAAGAGAGCCAGATCCCGAGTTCTTTCTGCAATTTGAAGCCTTACTCGGATGGCCCAGATATCTCTCAGTCGGAGTGGGGTTTTCTGTCCGACCAGTTTTCCTTTGTTCCAGGGCTGGCGGCTGCAGGTAGCGATGATGTTCATAGCAAGTCCTCCACGTGTGGGAGGACAAGAATGGCTAGCCTGAACGGTGGTCGCTAACCGGCCATAAGCGGACGCTCAGACTAGGAAAAACCAACCCCTACATTCGGTCACGCTCAGAATATACGTCGCAACTATCTACATTCATTTCGGCTTCCTCGCCAGTAAGGCGGCCTTCATGGCAATTAGATCGTCATACCAAGATTTAAATTGGTCGCGCGACTTTCCTGAATAAAAATTGCGAATATCATCATGCTCGGTGGGACTGAGGTTTGAATAAAGATCTCTGAGTTTGTCAGCCTCATGAGGCAGAAGAGGGACAAGCTTTGTAAATTGATGGAAGGTCGAAATACTCAGACCTTTGTGTTTGTACTGATGGCGCTGCTCGTTAAATACATAGCCATTAGTGATGCGCTCAATCAGCCTGCGAAGGAGGCCGGAAAGGTGTTCTTTCTCGGCGCTGGAGAGCTCATGGGGCGAGCCGGTGTACGCTTCTATCTGTGAGCACAATTCGTCCCATTTCTCGACGTACTCAGACACTGTTGAACAGTCTTCAAGCACCTGCACAGACAAGCAATGATCCAAGCCTGAGCGGTTAAACGTCGACTGAAGATTGGCAAAAAAGTCCCAGTTATGGGTAAGGATGATAAGTTGGGCGCTGGGATTGTCCCGTACATAGTCTCTCAGTCTTTCGCAGAAATTCGAGACGTAGTTGTAGTCAAAGCTGGTGACGGGATCATCCAGAACTAGAACTTGATGTGCCGTGGTCGATGCCTCGCACATAAATACTGCTAGTGCATGCACCTTCTGTTCACCTTCGCTGAGTACCCGATGTACTGGGCTGTCACCAACCTTAGGTGTGACGATGGCCTCCGCCCCCTGGGGGGCGAGTTTGACGCCCATCTGCTCTAAAGATGAGCCGCTCAGTCTTTTATATTCGTTATCAAGGTGAGGAATAAACGAATTCAAAACCAACTCGGTGTGAGCTTCCTTCATCCTTGCAGTCAACGCTGCTTGGCGGGAAGTGAAGTTGAAGCCGTTTACAACTTCTGCTGCCTCCTCGAAGCTAATAGCTGCATTGCATAGCGCGACGACATCCTCCTTAATGCTGAAGGCGGCCTCATAGACGATGTCTAAATTAATCGCATTTTGCAGCCTCTTAATTTCGGCTTGTGTTTTATCGAGGTCGGCAGATGCTAGCGAAAGAGCTGAAGTAATTTGCGTATGGCGCTCGGAGATTTTGTCAATATAGTCATCGATTTGCAGGTATTGCGAGTAATCTTTGATCATTTCATCGGTTATGGTTTTCTCGCGAATCGCACGATCAACGCGATCTAAAGTGGCATTCAAACCCAGTATGAACTCGGGCGAAAAGTGAGGTGTATAAATCAGAGTGTCTGGTTTCTGAAGATTGTAGACCACAGCATATGCTTCATTTAATTTATCCTGGCGCGCTTTGAGTTTGTCGATTTCTGCATGCAGAGTAGATATCAGGAACTCATGATAGCTTTTGAAGAGCACGCTGCGTGTCTGCGAAACGTCCTGAAGGCAGAGTGGGCATGACTGCGCCGTTAACAACGGCGCCGAGTTATTTGCTGCAAAGATTAATTTCTGGTGCAGTTGAGGGTCAGTCCCTTCAGGAAAAACGGCGCGGCCTAACTCTATGCTTGCGGCCTGCTTTTGCTGAAGCGTGTTCGTGACCAGCACCACCTCGGCAGGGGAATACTTTTCGCAAGTTGACTTAAACAAACGCAGAGTGGACGCAAACTGAGATAATAGTAATTGTTCTGCTTGAAGCGATTTTTTCCCTTCCTGGCTCGTAGCGGCAGTAAGTTGCTGGAGTTGCTGCTGTTGCTGGGTTCTAGTTTCTTTTGTAGCTGGGTCGTAGGCGGGTATGCTTGATATCCACGTCAACATGGGGCGCGTATTGGTCGCCTCCCAGCTGGCGAACTCGCCAGTGGCAATATCGATAGAAGTAATGACCTTATTTTTAAGAGCAGTGATCGCCAGATTTGTAATATTTCGTGTTGCGTCGATTTTTGTGAGGCAAAACTGTTGAAATTGCTTGATGTAATTCTTTGCGTACTCGAAGCACTCCAGCCGGAATACAGATATCTCAACAACAGCCTCTGGGTTTAACGAGCCTGTCGCGTGTTTGATGGCAATGGTTGAGTCAAAATACTTTAGTGCTTGTGCTTGCACGCCGTAGCCATCTAGCTCACTCCAGTTCTGTATGCTCGGTGAGTCTTTGAATTTATATCCAAACGAGGCCAGTACCTTTGCTTTGCTTCTGACGTTGGTGAGCGGCTCTTTTGGCTTTTCGGGATTAGATAGTACTTTCAGTGCCTGGCAGAGGCTGGACTTCCCCGCGCCATTTTTACCGAAAATCAAAGTTACTTTCTTAGGCAAGTCGAGCGTAAGAGATGGACTCAGACGCTTGAAGTCTCGGAATGCGGTTAGCTGCTCTAGGTGGTAAGTCTGCGCGGCGGCCTTGGCAGGTAAAGCCAACTGAGGAGGTGTGGCAGCCACAGGGCTGAACGCTTCGGTTCCGAGAAAGTAGTTCCAGAGCTTTTCGAGATCCGAGTCAACGAGTGGCTCCCCATTCGACTGTATTGCGTGGTCGCAGACGGCGTGGAACCACACCTCATTGACGGTATCGCGATAGGCGAGGAGATACCCGGTAGCATCGTTGTGCGTTGCCATTGCGTGCGTCCTTGTACGTTAGTGCTCATCTGAGTTTTTACGGTCGAGCCACCTAGTTTATGCCTGCTGAACACGGACGGTGGTCAAAGCACCTCTAATCCATTTCAGCGACATGGCGACAGTATGCACTTAGCCGACCTAGCTCTGCCTCAATGTGGAAATGATCATCAAGCGCTCCTCCACATCATCTGCCTTGGGTCGGATTCACATACCTAGCCGGAGGCTGCTCCTGGCCGAAAGCTGCCCCTTTGATTTGAAACGGGTTGGTAGCTCATCCATCACGCTCAGCTTTGGCGCTAGAGCCCTAACTTGCATTGGTAGCGAGAACAAAAGTTGCGGGCTCGCTGTTCGCTCGGGTGCTTGATCTTTGTCGAACAGCTTCAGCCCGGTGAGGTTGACGTGGTCGTAGATGACGTAGATGGCAGAGCCGTCGGCTGTGGCCTTTGCTTCGGCGGCGAGTATGTCCGCGGTGCTGTCCAAGGCCACGCTGCCTTTAGCGGCGCAACAGATCTCAGCGGGATTACGACCGGGAGGCGCGTGGAGCCGGCTGACTATGGTTTGCACTGCCTCGTAGTCCAGGTCAGATGCTGCGTACGCGCGCTTGAGGTAGGATTCGCTGATCCAGGCGGCGAAAACCAGATCGGTGATATCCATGTCTTTTTTTCAGCAGGTCGTAGTCGTGCTTCATGGCCTCGACCAACTACGGCTTGATACTCGCTTCCATGTTCGAGATGCCGCCATCATTTGAAATAGAGACCTTGACGCCTGTACACCTGTTACTTATCCGGCCCGACAAATTTGGTGTCCTCGTCGCAGGGTCCAGATAAGGCGCTAACGGTTTTCGTTAAGGTAGATGAACTGCGGTAGGCGAAGACAATCATCGTTACCGGATCAGCCTGCTAAAGTATCGCTCGTCGCGCGGCGGCTCCCATGCCATGCATGAACTAACCGAAGCCGCAGTTCAGCGAACCCCGGAACCTATATCCGCTCGCTCCCGCACGGTGCGACAGCCATACCGCTGGTTGAAGAGACGCCACTGCTTGAGCTAGCTCTGGCCTGGCATCCGGA
>DTSE01000157.1 GCA_012965515.1 Candidatus Melainabacteria bacterium
CAAGTCACTTTCTTCAATGAAGGGACTGCGCTACGTAAGAGCTTCGGGCACGGACATTACAAAGGCAGGGCTCAGCTCGATCATGCGCATTCAAGCATTGGCAAGATTAGATGCCGATCGCTGCTCAAAAGTGAAGAAGGAAGAAATGCAAGAGGTTCAAAAAAATCATCCCGGCTCACTGATAACCGGTGGTTAACCTAAGCATGGAATCCAATCCCGTCGAGGACAGGCTCAATCAGCTGTTCCATAAGAAGAACTGGCTTCTGGCCTTCGATCGAGACGGCACTCTGGCGCCGTTCACCGTTGACCCCGCAGCCTCCAAGGTGCCACCGGAGACGGTGCACGCGCTGGGAGAACTAGCAAAACTTCCCAATGTCCATGTTGCTATTGTCAGCGCGCGGCCTATTCCATTTCTGAAAGCAGACTTCGGTGATGCGCCGCTTACACTTGCGGGTAATTACGGCATGGAAATCCTTTATGCCGGAAGTGAGCAAAGAACGCTCCAGGTGGGTGATCACCATCGCGAATCGATTGCAAGTTTGCGAGAGAGATTGGAAAAACTGGTTCCTCCCTCGACAAGAACAATCCTTGAAGATCATGAACTGACAATTTGCCTGCACTATCACCTGACGCCATCAGATATGATGCCGGAAATTGAAGCAGCAGTCCACGAAGCGTATCTGGAAATTCCGCATTTGCGTGTCCGGCGCTTACAGACAAGCATAGAATTCATGCCCGATTTCGATTGGGACAAAGGGCTCGGATTAGCGAACGTTGCCGAGCATTTCGGTCTAACAGGTGACGAGGCAAAAGAGACATTCTTCATGTTCGCCGGAGACTCGGAAGCTGACGAACCAGGTTTTGAGTATGTCCTGAAGCGCGGTGGAATCGCCGTTCGCGTCGGCAAACATTGGATGGGCAAGCCTGACTACCTATGCGACAATCCGGACAATACCGGTCATTTGATCGAACGGCTTTTGAAAGTTCGCCAAAAAGATCTGCACGCCAAACAGATTTAGCGCGAGTTCCACAGACATACCTCTTCATGCAAGAACAGGCGGTTATCGCCGTGTACAGAATGCAGGCAGGGGGTGCCAACGGCGTGCAAAAATTGCCGCTATTACAACTTCGCGCCGGATAGGAAAAACGCCGAAAGTATGGCTGCGCACAACAGCGCTTGCGCAAGCCAGAACATCGAAACAACGCTAGCTTCGCCCGTATTGCGTTCTGCCATCACAGCTTCGAAGTGATGGTGCAGGGGCGCCATTCTAAAAATGCGTTTGCCTTCGCCTGGTAATTTATGAGTGAGTTTATGCCATGCCACCATAATTGGTAGCATCGGTTTATCGGGCGTAAACTCTTTGGTCAGTTTGAAGTAGCTGACTTGCATCATGACGGAAACTGTTTCTGCGATGTAAATCAAGGACAGTGGGACAAACCAGACAATCAACCCACCGCTCATAACCAAGGCGCCCATCAAGCCGCCCAGGAAAAGGCTTCCGGTATCGCCCATGAATACTTTGGCGGGGTTTTTATTGAACACGAGAAACGATGCCAGCCCACCGGCGGCGGCTGCAGCTATAGCAGCGTTCGCATACTGTCCGGTGACGAGCAAGATCACCGCCATGGTGGCGAAAGCCAGGAAGCAGGTGCCACCAGCCAGTCCGTCCATGCCGTCATGCAAATTGATGGCGTTGGTGGTTGCCGCCATGATGAACATCGAAGCGCCGATGAAAGCCCAGAGAGGCAAAGCAAAGGAATAGATTGAACCGTCCGGAGATGGCAAAA
Source organism: Candidatus Melainabacteria bacterium (assembly GCA_012965515.1). Taxonomy (GTDB): domain Bacteria; phylum Cyanobacteriota; class Vampirovibrionia; order Obscuribacterales; family Obscuribacteraceae; genus QKMZ01. The sequence continues at coordinate 1,789 of DTSE01000157.1, forward strand.
GAATGACCTTTCCTGCGTCAGTACCGAAAAACGAGAGTCCCAACGCCAGTGCCAGACCCAAGGAGAATTCAACAGCCAGGCGCAGTTTCCCCGAGATGCCCTTGTTGCTTTTGCTGGTCACTTTGCCGTAGTCGTCAGCGAAGCCGAGCAAGGCGCAGGCGCCGGCGGTAGCAAGAATGAGAAGTGAAGACCAGGGAGCCTTTCCTGCAATTATCAGGGAAGGAATAATGCCGACAAAAATGGCGAAGATGAAGCCCAAACCGCCCATAGTTGGCGTTTTGGCTTTGGCCGCGTGGCTTTTCGGACCTTCTTCACGCAAATACTGTTCGACTTGCTTGGACTTCAGCCACTTTATATAGAACGGAAATACACATAACCCGACTGCCAGGGACGCGAAAAACGGAACAATGACGCTCGGTTCTTTCATGTGAGTCAGGATTGCTTCAGGCAAGGTCGAAATCCGCAGGATAGCCAATCGGCAGCTGTTTCTTTCAAACGCCAGCACAAACTAGCGCTTCCTTAATTTAAGCACTCGAAGCGTTAATTCTAGAAGGCTAATCCAGATAAAACGATGTAATAATCTTGCGATTTTCTTTGGCGTAATTGACCGACTCGAGCAGGGTGTGGCTCGTGTGATACAGGAAGCATATAACTTGCTGGCTGCGGTCGATTATTTCGTGGTTGCAGATTTTGGAAGCTTCGGCGAGCGTCATGGTGCGGCGCTCCGGATACTCGGTTATGTGAGTGATACCGGTGAGCAAGTCCTGCACTTCGCTGGGCTGCTGCGTGATGGTCTGCGGAAGAATAATGTCGAGGCGGTCAGGATTCGCGCGTTTAGCGCCGCGTATGACGGCCATATTGGTTCCGTTGGCACCGCCACTGGTGACGACCTGGTTGCCGGAAAGAACCAGGGCGTAGGTCAGCATCTCGACCAGTTGTTGGTGGGTCAGTGTCAGGTTTCTGGTGCCGATGATTGCGACTTTCTTCGGACCGCCCTGCTGAATTAGTAAAAGCTCCTGCGCTAACTCATCGACGGAAGGGAGAGTTGCGGAGGTCGATTCAGGTGAAGGCATCGCGTATATCCGTTGGGGTTATCCGAGTTATTAGTACCAAGAATTTATCTTGTTGATGGCAGAACCTAGATTACCGGTCCTTGCATCAGGAGGGGATTTGGGCGAAAGTGCAGTTTACAAATTATAATCAACACTTAGGCGCTGTCCCGCTAGGCTTTTATCTCTGATTCTTCAACAAACTTGTTAAACCGCTCGGAAACGAGACGATTTGCGGTTTGAAGCCGACCAAGCAAAAAGCTAGGAAAAGCCGGTTGGAATCATAGCATAATTGCACTTGAGACAATGTCATGAGGCACGCGCAGGCATGGTACTGGGATCTGAATTGGAAATGCAAACTGGCTCTACACCTGAACAAACGGGCTATAGATCGGACAGCGAACTGCTGAAGAACTTGAACCCTCAGCAAGCCGAAGCGGTTACCGCCGGCTGGGGTCCATGCTTGGTGATTGCCGGTGCCGGCTCAGGCAAAACCACGGTCCTGACGAGGCGCATCGCCTACCTGATTTCCGAGATGAATCAGGAAGCCGAAACTATCCTGGCAGTAACGTTTACGAACAAAGCTGCTCAGGAGATGAAGAACCGTATCGAAAAGATTGTTGGTTGGCAAACCGCAAGAAAGACTGTAATTGGTACGTTCCATAGCATTTGCGCTCGACTGCTTCGTTATGACATAGAGGAATACACCACTCCCGAGGGTCACAAACTCAAGAGCAACTTTGTAATCTACGATGAAACCGACTCCCTGAGCCTAATGAAGGGGGTCATCTCGCGCTTGAATCTAGACGAGAAGGTCTTCGTGCCTCGCGAAATGCGCTACGCCATCTCAGCGCTGAAAAACGACGGTTTTACGGCTCAGCTTTATGCGCAAGAAGCGAAAAGCTACAGAGAAAGCCGTTTATCGGAAATCTTTCTTGCCTATCAAGCGGATCTGGCGCGCAACAACGCCATGGATTTTGATGATCTAATTCTTACTTTCACTCAAGTTTTGAAAACTTGCCCGGGAGTGCGCAACCGTCATCACTATCGCTTCCGTCACATTCTCGTCGACGAATTCCAGGATACGAACCGAGCTCAATTCGAT
>DTSE01000158.1 GCA_012965515.1 Candidatus Melainabacteria bacterium
TCTGCTCTTACAGGTATCTAGCCCCAAGGCTAAATCTCCCGTTCCCCGGCTTAGTTCTCTTCATCCCTGTGCTTAGCAGCATGCGGAAGTTGTAGGCCGGATTTTCTACGACTGGAAATACCTACCTCGCTTTCCGCACCGCTGCTGCTTGTTCGACGAAGAGCGGCGCGGTTCTACATGCAAATCTGAAGGAGTCGTGAGATGCCACACAAACATTCTCACGGGTTCGACGCAGCCGCCACCAAGCGCCGTCTCGCGTCGACCTGGTTCAAGACTATCTTTGGCATGACTCTGATTTCCGTACTTGCAGTTGCAGCCCTGATGTATTTCGGGCTGAGCTTCACGTGGGGAGTCGTGCTTCTTGGTGCGTGGTCGCTGGTGCCGGTTTTCAGCTGGTATCACAGCGGCACGCTTGTTCTGAAGCTGATGAAGTGTCGCGAGCCAAACGCGCACAACCCTGATCACCAGCGCCTTGTGCGCCTGGTTGATGAGCTGTACCCGCTGACCGGCCTCAAGGTCAAGCCGCCGGTGTACATCTCGCCGATCCCGATGCCGAACGCCTTTGCGACGGGTCGTGATCCGGCTCACAGCTTCATTGCCGCAACCGAAGGGTTACTGCTTCTCGACCTCACCGACGCCGAGCTCAAAGCTGTGCTCGCCCACGAACTTGCGCACGTGAAGTGCCGCGATGTTTCGATTGGGTCGTTCATGGCTGTGATGGGCTCGCTGTTCGCCATTGTCCTTTCCGCTGGCATCCCCGGTCTTTTCCGTGGCGTTTTCTCCGGCGGTGAAGCGCCCTTGCTCGACAAGCTGTCGGACAAGGTCGACAAGGACAAGAAGCGGTTCTTCACGCCTGATGGCGGCGTCGCCGGTTTCATCATGATGCTGGTCATCTTCTACATGGTCAGCATGCTCACGAAATTCCTGGCGCTCTTCGTCAGCCGTTGCCGCGAAAGCGCTGCCGACGTGCTGGCTGCTGAGTGGACCCAGGATCCGTGCGCTCTTTCGACCGCACTGCAGAAGATCCGCAATTTCATGATGCGCCAGCGTCGTGACATTCGGCTGATCACTCTGACGCGCGGCATGAAGCCTCTCTTCATCGTCAACGCGTTTGACGAAGACGACGAGACCACCGTCGACAACAGCCTGGGCGCTCGCCTTGGCCGTTGGTGGCGTGGTCTGGGTGAACACCACCCACCCGTCGAGAAGCGCATCGAAGAGCTGGATGCAATGGCCGGAGGTCAGTGCCCGCGCGTTCGCGACCGGTAATCACCGGCGCAACCGCTAAAGGCACGCCTTAGCTTCGAGGGGTTCTGCTTTCAGGGTGTATCGAAAGATGCAACCTGATTGCAGAGCCCTTCATTTTTCAGCGCGATTTTACTATGGCATTTAGTGTTTTAAGAGGGGGGGGGGGGGGGGGGGGGAACCCCAACGTCGACGGCACGATGCAACAGTAGACGCATGGCCTCGTCCCTGCATCAGTGAACCGATACGCGTCAAAAACGCAGCCCCATATCTGGTGCCGTTCTAAGAGCTAACTGCAGTAGTTCAATTCCAGGTTCCGGCTTGTTTAGCGGCGACCCAATTGACGCGTGAAACAGCGTCATCAGTCAAAGTGGCAATCAATCCTGAATGCGCAGCGTTGAATATGGTGATGATCAGCGCAACCGCAATAACCGAGTAGGTCATGATGGTTCCGTACTCAACTGTTCCATCACCGGAGTCGGAGCTGAAGAATCTGCTTAGTTTGATATTTCCAGGCTTCACGGCTTTCGCTCCATGCGTGGGAACTCTGGTGTGTAAGGCGCGTCTTGCGCCAAGAAGTTCCCTGACATCAAGGTATCACGCGTTGGAAAAACATCAAATAGAAAACGCTAATACAGTATCGGTTTGCAAAGTTCAAGATTTGTGGCTGATCGAGTTGGTAGTCAAGGAAAAGATCGATGAGTTATTTTGGGGCACCTCTTGAAATCCCGCGTGGCATCGGCGTTTTCGTGAGCCCTTCAATTGTAGAGGCGAAAAAATATTTCTAGAAAAGTGGTATCAAATATGCTCCAGGCTCTGCTAAAATTAAGCAACTCAAATCTAAACATCAAGGGTCTCAATGGCGAGATTCCTAAAACGACTCATTTCAAGAAAGGCGAGCAAGCTATGGAAAGCGTAGCCATTCAAAGCCCAGTAACCTTGTCGTCTTTTACTATCGTCTGCGACGAACGATGCAACATGGTGCGCAATTTCAGCTCACTGGTGAAGTGGTGGGATCGCGAAAACATCTTCACTTTTGTCGACAGAGATTCAAAAAATCCCACAGCACAACGCCTTATCAGCGAACTCGATAGCTCTCGCTGGAGCCTCATGCTTATTGATGAAGAAGGTTCACGCTGGCAGGGTCCAGAAGCCATTCCGCTCATTCTGAAGCATTTGCCGCTCGGCAAATTGGCCGCTGTTTTCTACATCCTGCCTGGCACGATGTGGGTTACAAAACAGTGCTATCTGTTTGCTTCACGCAATCGCCGATTACTCACACAGCAAAACGCGTAGTGCAAGCATAAACACAAACCTTCGCAAGGAGCCGTTTGCGGCTCCTTTTGTTTCGAGGTTTATGCGCTTTCCATGGAAAGCAAGGAGAGAACTTCTGCTTCGTCCAAACCCATTTCACGCGCCGCGGTGAACACACACCACAGATGCTGCGCCAACTCTCGATTTTGCGCAAACGAAGCACTGGCAAGTGGATTGCTTGCTGTCTCAGAATAGACCTCAAACTTTCCCGGAAAAACGGCGGCAAACTTTTGCAACTCTGAACCTGGCGGGTCCTCAGAAATGACTATGCGTTTGCGCGTGTCCATATTGGCAAGAACCTCACCAAGCGCCTCGATACCATCGGCACCAGCGGCGCCTGCTTTCAAATCGCCGTAACCTTCATTTGTGATTATCAGGATGTTGGGCGTAAGGGCGCCGCAAAACAACGACAGCTCTTCAATGGAGCGCGGCGTAAGTTCAAACAAGCAATAGCGCGCCGTTTCATCCATTGAGAGTAGACAAGTCAAAGCCTCTCCCGCAGGCAGCACCGCAGTTGGTGGCAGAAAGTGCAACTGTTCTCCAAAGCTAGAACTCATCACCCTCGCCATCAATTGGGTGACCATTCCGAAAGGCTGACGTTTTGTGCCGGTGACAGCAACAACGGTCGGACTGAGCCTGCGGCGCCAGTTCCGTGCCAAACTTTTGAGGGCAGCAAGAGTGTCATCTACGGCAATGAGCGGAAAAGACGAACTGGCAATTGGATAGCTGCCGCGCTCGCTGACAATGCAACCAAGCGCTCCTGATGAAAACGCATCACCCAGAAAGTCATGTCCGTCAAATCGATCGCCGCGCAAAGCAACAAACCATGCGCCTTCTTTGATTTCGCGAGTGTCAATGCAGAGTTCCGCTGCCTCGTTTTCGTCGGGCATCATCCCCTGAGCCAGTCGCCCAGTGGTTATTTCCAGGATCTCTTCTGCAGTGAAAGTGGCGACCATCGTCCAGCCAGTGGCGGTTTTAGGTAAGCATACTCGCTTAATAACCCTGGCGGAGCGGTCTGATCAATTTGACAATTTTCTCAATAAGGTTCTAGTGTTCGCAACAAAGGTTTTAGAGACGATATAAAAGGATGATCTCCATCACAGCAAAAACCCAAGCAAAAGGAACGGCAAGGGTAAACGCTACCTCAAGGCCCCAGTCGATGGGGTCGCCGTCCAGCATCATGCAGACATAAATGATGCCGCTGCAGAACGGTGTAACGAACCAGCCCATAATGCCGGTCATCAGCGCAACTAAAAGTAATACAGTCCAGACGTCCATGCGTTCCTAAAGCCACTAAGCGGTCCGAAAATACTTGCCCGCATGCTCGATATTCGCACCTAGTGGGCGTTATGACCAGGGTGCAAATACGAAGTTTGGAC
>DTSE01000159.1 GCA_012965515.1 Candidatus Melainabacteria bacterium
AAAGCAAGCGCTATCCTCATCGAATTGGCAGCTCCGACGCCAAGGAAATAACCCATTATCACTCGGCTAAAATCGTCTTCGATTGCCGTCAACCAGACTTTTCCAGTTCTGCCAAATTGATCCGTGGCGTAGATATCCAGTTCTTTATGGTCGGCTTGCCACATCTCGTTGGGGCGCTTTGCCTGCCGGCGAATGATCTGGTCAAACTCCTTTTCATAAGCTTCGTCGCTATCATGAGCCAGCACCTTCAGCCGGCGATTTATTTTCCTGCAGACTTCTGCAACAAGAGAATAGGATGGTACTTTCACTTGTTTGCTAGTGCAGCCTTCCGCCACCTGCTCCCAAACCCACATAACTGTTGGCTTCGGAGACTTCAGGAAAAACCCTTCAATTACTTCCTGCAGATCCCAAGTCAGGCTTCGTCTTTGTCCCTTATCTCTCCGGCTAGCACGGTGCAGCCCTTTGAGTCCTTTCATTTCAATGGCCCGAAGTTTCCGCCAAACAGTACGCGTGCTCACCTTGGCCTCACGTGCTACCTCAGTTACCGTTGCCTCGCCAGCTAGATAACGAGCGAGGAGCTTTGACATAGTCAAGGCAGAATCTGCCGACGTCAACTTTTCGCTGCCCATGTCGGTCCTGTATGCAAAAGTCACAATTTTCGCTACACTCGGCCAGACGCTCAAGAAGCGCATTCCGTCGTGTAGCGAAAATAATAGTCAAAACTCGAACAATTTCACCACTAGTTTCGCTACAAAAATTTTAATAGAGGAACAGTCGTGAAGATTGGCTATGCAAGGGTATCCACGGAAGAGCAGAATCTGGATATACAATTGGCCGCTCTTCGGAAAGCTGGCTGCAAGAAAATTTTCCAGGAGAAGATCTCCGGAACAAAGTGGGAGAGACCCGAGCTCCACAAAATGCTCAGCATTATAGATAAGGGAGATATAGTCATCGTCTGGCGTCTTGATCGGCTCGCCCGATCCACCAAGATGCTCCTCGAAATCACAGACCAGATAATGAATGTTGGCGCAAAGTTTTCATCATTATCAGAACCGTGGGCAGACACTACGTCGCCTGCAGGCAAGATGATTATGACCATATTCGCTGGTATGGCTGAGTTTGAGAGAGACCTGATTAGAGACAGAACCGGTTCAGGCAGAAAGGCGGCCCAGGACCGGGGAGTAAAATTTGGGCGGCCATCTAAGATGACTGAAGCTCAATTGAAGGTGGCTAAGCGGCTTTTGCGGGACGGTCAATCGATCCGGCAGGTAGCCGCAACCTTTAATGTTCACTACACCACTTTGTACCGATTGCTGCGCTCCTGGCACTAAATACGGTTGCAAGGTGTGACAAATAATTCTGGAAAAACCGCGACATTTAATTCTGCAAAAACTGCGACAAATAATTCTGAAACCTACACACAAGAGAATTGACCGTAGGTGACATGGGCATAGCCCAAAGGATTGAGACCACGCCAGTCTTCCGGGGTCATGCGGTCGGACCAAGAGGAATCACTCAGTACTTCTTGGAGCATGAGTGTGTTGATATAAATGAGCGAGACTTGCAGTAAATGCAGGCAAAGCATCGATAACTCTTGGTCTTCAAGGTTGTTAGAAATTATCTTGCTCTGTTGTCCGAAATGGATAAAGCTGTTTACACTGTTCCAGTTTTCGATGACGTTGAGCCCTTCATGAATCTCCCGGCGCAGCGATTCAGAGCGGAGATAGCGACAAAGAAAAATTGTCTTGAGGGCACGACCAAGTTCTAAAAACGCTTTGTATGTTGGATGGCTGAGATTGTCTCTGGTGAAGCGTCTTAGTATTGCTTCAGCGTCAGCGGTGCGCGTCTTGATGGCAACGGCACATTTGACCATCTCATCGTACTGTTCTTTGATCAACTGCCAGTTAATAGCCGTGGTCATGATTGGTTGCAAGTTCGGATAGTCACCAGCCTTGCCTATTCCCGGACTATTGAGCTTTTCCTTTCGAATTCCCTTGAGTCGCGGCAATAGTTCAAACCCAAGAAGAAAAGAGAAGGCAAAAGCTACCTCACTCTGCCCGTGGCTGTCAGTGTATGCCTTATCAACCGACATGGCGGTGCAGTGATGAAGGACGCCTTCGATCATGGCGGCAACCTCGGAGGACGAACAGCGCTTCAACTGCGAATAGATGCAGGTTGATTTGCGCTCAACATGCCAGTAAATCATTACACCTCTGCCTCCATAGCGTGAGTGCCACTCGGTCATGAGGTTTTGATCCCAGGAGCCAAACTTCTTGGAGTCAGCGGCACAAGAGGTGGTGCCCTCGCCCCAAATGTTGGTTTGGCGCACTTTGAAAATTTCATTCACCAGCCGACGGATAGCATTACGGACAGCATCGCGAGTGACATATCGGCGAGTTATGTACTTCAGATCAGCATATTTTTCGTCAGCCCGTGCGCGTTTGATACCGGCATTGGTGCCGATACCATGAAGTGAAAGAATAAGCCTCTTGCGCACAGTTGCCCGGTCTAGTACCTCGCGAGTGCCTACGCTGGAAAATTCATCGGTGAATCCGGTTCTAAGTTCAGCCTCTTTGAAAACATCCAGGATGGTTGTCTGAGGCCAGCGCTGTTCCAGTTCATCGCCCAGTTTGTCCAGGTTTGCGGGAGTTACCTGGGGCTTCAGAGGCGTGAGCTTTATTTTGCCGGTGGCAGTTATTTTGACTTGGTCATTCGTCTTGATAGTCTCATTCAGCTCTGTCAGAGCGCCTACCATTTCGGCTTGGAGCCCCTGGATCAGTTGCACCGGATCGAGTGGCATCTCCAAGTCTGCATAGTATTCAGCACGCCTTTCTTCAAAATCGGCCGGTAAGTCTTCGTCTGGATTTCTGAATTTGTTAGCACCCGGAACCCATGCCTCCTTGGTCCTCTATTTGAAAGAACTTGAGTAAAAGTGCGAACCCAAGCCCGTTTTCATCATTTCTGTTTTCGAGTAATTGTAATTCCAATGGCTGAAGTGTCCAGTATTCCTGCAATTCGGAGATTTCCCAATCACGTTTCATGACTACTCTCTTTCATGGGGCATATTTTTAAGCGAAGTTCCTAGAACATACAGAGTAGGAACTTATTGGTCAAAAAGAGAGTACCACAAACCTGGAAACGCCCAAAGTTTGCTTCTAAAAACCGTCGCTTTCCGTTACCATAATAAAAGTCGGAACTTTATTACTTTCGGCTCTGGTAGTACATTTGACTCACAGTAAGGTCCGCTATCGCTCTCCCTGTGGCACTTAAAGCCAGGTTGAAACCATTGCCCCTGGTGACAGCTTCGCTATCCCTGAGCCAAGAAAGGGGCAATCATTGAATCAAGCATCGTGGATGGAAAAAGACCGCTCGCGTCTATGACTGCCTCCAGTCCGGCTAAATCATGATGCCTTACCTCTCGAACTACCCAGGTTTTGTGTGATTTTTTTACGCCCATATTCGAGACCGATAGTGGTGCTCACAAATTCTAAATTTTGGAGTGAACATCTACTCGTGGCTGCTTATCAAAACTGCTTTTCTCTTTGCTTATCAGATTTAACTGCTTGAGTATTTCTGCAGGCGACAGCCTCTTTTTGTAGTCGATGTCCACAAATGCGTATCTTATTTTCATACTTTTATCGATGATATATGTTGCGGGCAGAGGGATTTCAAAGCTTTCGTCGCCGTTGTATTTTGGCAGGTCTGCCCCGAACAAAGCATAAAAGGGTCTTTCCAATTTTGGCACGGAATAGACCAGCCCATAGCCTTTACCTGTGTGGTTACCCACATCACTGAGAACCTCAAACGACAATCCATTTTTCAGAACAGTTGCAGCACTAGACGTTGGTAACTGTGGTGAAATTGCAACCAAAGAAGCGCCGCTTGCCTTAATTTGAGGCAAAATTTCTTGCAAGTCGTGCAGCTCTCGATTGCAAAAGGGGCACCAACTACCTCTGTAGAAAGCAAGCACCACTGGGCCTTCAGTGAGAAGATCTGTTAATTTGATGAACGTGCCCTTAGCGTTTGGCAAATCAAAATTGGTAGCAAAATCGCCAACTTTCAGGCAATTCGCCGGTACATCTTTCACGTCTAGTTTCGTATGCGTGCCAGTCGCTTTTCTTTCGGTCGCGGCCTCGATTAAATAACATTCGGCACTCATTTTATGCTCCTCAGCAGATGAACTGCTGCCGCTTAGACATACAATACCTGCCGCAACAACTATTTTTTCAGAAAGACGCTTATTCAAATTTGCACCACTTCTGTTCTCTAGACCGACGGTTGGAATCATTCTAGTTGTTGATAGCTGTAGCAGAAACGGTTACAAATACAGTGTCTGCGAGCTTTTGAAAAACAACTTCAGGTCTCTGTATTTTGTAGTCTTCAAGTTTCACAGGAAACTTCCCTGTGAATGTAAGTGAGGGTTTGGAGTTTTTGCGCTTGAGTGTTACAGTGACGGGAATTTTTTGTTCAAGCGTCACACCGTGAATAGTAACCGATCCGTCTGCAATCACTGAAACCGGCTTGCCTTGGGCAAAAGCCTCATGGTCACCCGTAACTTTTGACACTTTGAAAACTGCCTCTGGAAATTTCGCTGTCTGGAGGAAGTTATCTCGCATATGCTCGTTGCGAAGAGCGATGCCAGTGTCGATTGAAGCTAAATCAACATTGAATTCTGCAGAAAAGTCTTTGTTGAAGTTTAAGTCCTCGTCTATCGAAATACTGCCTTTGAGCTTGTCCGTGTGTCCTTCTATAAGTTCAATAGGCGCGTTAGAGTTGAAAATGACTGCGTTTTTACTCGGTTTTACAACAAAAGATTGGCTGGCCCTTGCAGGCATTGGAGGCAAAGGTGAAGAAGATAAGAGTAGAACTACCAGCGCTAAGCCTCTTCTTGTAAGACAAATCATCGGTCATACACTCCTTTTTTGTTGGTTAGGTAAGGGAATTCGTTTGAATGCTGCGAACAAGCAACTCTTCAGCGAAATAGCGTCGGAGTTCTTTTAAGACCGGAATTGCTGCGAATTCTACCGGCTGATCAAATTTCAGAGCGACATTTGATATCACTGCCCTGAAAGATTCTGCAGTCTGAAGGGTAGCAAGTAGCTGCCAACTTACGTCATTAAGCTCGAGGCTGCGAACACCTCGGTTATCACGAAAGATCGCCAGCCTTGTTCTTTTTTCGTTCGACCCTAGTTCAATCTCATCGTCATTAAGAGCAGAAGACAGTAGCGCAGGAGTATCATTCTGGTAATCAACTGCCTCCAGCGTTGGATTTACGCATGGTCTCTCACCAAGAACCTCTAAAAACAACTCGTCACCCCGCTCACCTAGAGCAAGTGGAATGAAAGAAACATCTCTTTCTGCCACGGAATGAAGCAGATACTCGTACTCGGATAGCTCAATAATCCAGGTAGGATGACAGAAGTGCTCAAGGAAGCGGCTGAAACCTTTGGCACTGCGATTCATGTTGAAGTCGGTGTTGGGCAACTCACGAACGAAATCAAGGCAGATCTCGTCCCAGCGCTGAGCTAGAGCAGATTGCGTGCCGGGATAAATAGATTCAAGCAAGCTCTGGTATTCAGAAAATACGAGAGACTTGTAGAGTTCAAGTCCCTTCTGTGATACTGAATCGGGTGGCTGTTCCTTTTTTCCTGTCAAAAAATCAACTATTGAAGTTTGCACGTCAGCTAACTGCATGGAGTTTCTTCCTGTCGTCTAAACTGGTTCTGGTGAAGGTTTTGAATTGCTTGCAGTGTTTCCGAATTATACGTAACTCAGATAGAATTTCACTAAATTCAGGAAAGTTATCGTCACGTTCAAGAAGAATGGCTTTTGGTCTTGTTCTTGCTAGAGTGTAGTCAAGCAAATTGTAGACTCGCTTCGAGATCGGTTCTCCATGCGTATCTAAAATCCATTGCTTGCCGTTTTTATGTCCGGCGATATGCATCTGCACCACTCGCTCGGTATTCGTTTCACCAATGAAATCGTGTTCGTCTAAGTCAAAATTCCTGGCATTGACGACAATATTGTTCAAGTCTAAAAGGATTCCGCAGTCAGCTTTTTCACAGATTTCAGATAAGAACTGTGACTCAGTCATTTTGGATTCGCCGAAAGTCATGTAATACGTTATGTTTTCCAGCAAAAGCGGTACTTCAAGGTACTCCTGAACTAGTTTAGCCCGCTCAGCCACATGCTTAACAGTCTCTTTTGTGCGAGGAAGAGGCAGTAACTGGTGCGTGTATCGACCTTGATTGCTGGAGAAACATAGGTGGTCGCTGACCCAAGGACACTTTGTTTCAGTGATCAGTTTTTTGAGCAGCTCTAGATACCTGTAGTTGATTGGATCAACACCACCAATGGACAAGTTGACTCCGTGAGGAAGTAACTGGTATTGCTGAATTGCCCGCTCCAGGCTGATTCTGGCAGCGCCGCCTATGCCCAGATAATTCTCTGAGATAATTTCCAACCAATCGATTTGGTCTTGCGCAGCAAAGATAGAATCGCTTAGTTGTCTTCGAAATCCTAACCCGATGCCTAACTCAGGTAATGACTGCAGATGATTCATTGGATGTTTTTGGTGGCGGGAGTAGAGTTGAACTACTCCCGCTACGCTACTCCTGTAGTTCGTTATTTGCCTTTGTCTGCCCCTTTGCCCATAGCAGCTTTGTCATGCGTACTGCATGATGCATCTTTGCCACCTTCGGCTGTTTTACAAGAAGATTCCTTGCCTTTTTTCTTCGATGCTTTTTTTGCCGCGTCGGCGCCCTTCTCGTCCTTGCCGCAAGATCCTTTGCCACAGCCATTGTCTGCTGCAATTAAAATCCTGTCTCCAGTTCTGTCGACGTGATTAAAAGGCGTGTCGGCTTGGGCGAAGCCTGCTCCGATCGAACCGGCAATGCCTAATGCAGCAAGTGCTGAGCGAAATAGCAAGTCATTTTTATTGTTCATTTTTTTCTCCGTTGTGTTTGTTGTTGTAGCTGATGTTCATCGTCAAACTTTTTTGAAAACTAGGCCTTTAGCCAATCAAGTCTAATTGAGGCAAACTAATTGACCTTAATTTGATTTGCGCCCCTAATCGCTCTGCTGGAGACATCTTGAAAGAAAGCGACAATCCGGAGATCTTGTTTTTTCCAACGCGGATCTAGCCTCACCTCGGTGTTGAGCGTGATTTGCTTGTTGTCTTCAAGTTTTACGGACTCACCAACTTTGTGAAGATATCTCACGACACCAGTGTGTTCAAGCACAGACCCACCATTTTCACCTGAGCGTACGTTTGACCTCAGATTGTTCTCTGTGACAGCGATGAAAAGTTGAGCGTTCGTACCAGACGAACCTGAAGGCGCAATGGCACTGATGCCCAACTCTTTTTTTGACGCATCGTCTGCAGCATTGCTGGAGCTTATGCTGACCCTGACTTTTGGGACTCGCGACGCTTTTTCAATGGCATTTTTTAAGTTCCCACGTCCACTGCCGACCATACCAAAAGTGCCGTCAACAATAGCTTCCGGGGTATAAACTGATTGCTGCCCTAGCTTTTTTGCGTAATCATGCTGTCTGCTTGTGAACAGCGGCGCGGAATATGGATCTTGCCAGCCCAGGTAGTTCCAATAATCAACATGTTCACTGAGGACAATCACGTCAGACCCAAGATCTTTTTGGAGATCTATTGCTACACGGTCAGCTGGCGGACAGCTGGAACAGCCTTCTGATGTGAACAGTTCGACAACAACTGGCTGAGTTGCATCCGAAGATGAGGCTTGCTCAGCCATGAGAGGCGTGGTGACGATAGCCGCAAACATTGATGCGGCGAGCAATTTTGAGTAGTTAGGTCCATTCATTGTATCGGTGCCTCGTTGACTTTCATTAACTCAAGAACTTTTCGAAATCATCGCTAGCAATCTGTTCTTGTCTAGCGGGCTAGCGAATACGTAATCCGAACCGTTTTCTGAAAGAATAACCACATTGTGGTTTCCGGCCTTTCCTAAACGCCCGACCTTGCCAGCTATCCGAACTTCTTGGGATTGCACGAATGACAAATAGCCTGTAGGGGCGAAATAACAATCAATGCAAAAGCTTTTGTCAGTGCTGCTTTGATAGCATGCTCGTAAAATTTTTCTACCAGAGTTATCTTGATACTGGTCAAAGCCAACTATCCTGAGACCCGTGATTTGTTTCATGTTCGCGCGCGAAATCACAGCAGCTAGTTTGCTTTTTTCGGGTTTGCTTGCAACCTTGAAACCATCGATGTGTCTGAAATTCCTCTGGGATGCTGTTGGCGAGCCGTCAGCCGTCTCATTGACCAATGTCTCGGCACTGATGGCTCCTTCACCGACAAGATTTGGGGAGAAAAAAAATAAACACACACAAGCCGCGAGTGCTAGGCTCGAAAAGCCCCAAATTTTTATTTTCCGACCGGCTCTCGCATGTTCGCTGTGCTCTTTCAAAACGGAATCTAAAACTCTAGCCTCGAGGCCAGCTGGTACTTTAACTCTATCGACTACAGCTTTGACACTGCGGTCGACCATGAGAAGTGCCTCCCACTCGTCACTGCAACTACTGCACGCTGAGAGGTGTTCCTGCAGAATCGCCGAATCGGTTACGGGTAACTCGTCGTCTATTTCTGGACACATGAAAACTAAGGCTTTAGCGCAGTCCATCCTTCTCACCTCCCTCTTGATTCTTGTTCTTCGTAACTTGGGGTATAGTTCCCCCTCTGGTATTCTGACTGTCGCCTGGCAGCATTTCATAAAGGGCTTTGCGAGCCCTGTGCAGGCGGGACATGACTGTACCGATCGGAATAGAAAGCATTTTGGCGATGTCTTCGTACTTCATGTCGCTTACTTCATGCAGAAGCAAAGGTACTGCGAAAAGCTCGGGAAGCTTGGAGAGAGCCTCTTCCAGCTCTACTAAGTCCATCTTTCGAGAAAGTTGTGCTTCGGGATTCGATTTCAAATCAACCAGTGTTTCGAGTAGTTGTGAATCCTGCAGAGACAGATTGATGCTGCGGTTGGACAACTTTGAGAGATGGTCCCTTATCAGATTAATCAGTATCGTGTACAACCATGCTTTCTCGTTGCTCCCAGGAGTGAAGCTATCAAAAGCCTGATAGGCTTTGACAAAACAACGTTGCACAATGTCTTCAGCTTCTTCATGGTTATGCACTCTCACATAGGCATATCGATAGAATTCTGAGGAGTATGTTTTGACCCAGACAGCCACCTTATGGTTCTTCGCGTGCTTCTTTTTGAAAAGTTCGACTAAGCGCATATCTTTTTCGGAGTCCTAACGTACGTGGCAACTTGCATCGCCAGTTCTACTAATGTAGTTCTGGTGATAATCTTCAGCGGTGTAAAAGACAACAAACTTATCCAAAGCTGTAACGACTGAAGAGTTTTTTGGAAGACTTGCGTTTTTGCTTTCAATAGCTTGCAAAGCTTCTTCTTTCTGCTTTTCACCTTCAAAGAAAATCGCCGAGCGGTACTGATCGCCTATATCTGGACCTTGTCTGTTGACGGTGGTCGGGTCGTGTATATCAAGGAAGTAGCTCGTAAGAGCCTTAAACGTTGTTTTGCCAGGGTCGTACACCACACGAACAGTTTCAGCATGTTTTGTGCCATGCCGGCAGACAGATTCATATGTTGGCGCTCTGGTAATTCCTC
This sequence comes from Candidatus Melainabacteria bacterium, assembly GCA_012965515.1. Classification (GTDB taxonomy): domain Bacteria; phylum Cyanobacteriota; class Vampirovibrionia; order Obscuribacterales; family Obscuribacteraceae; genus QKMZ01. The sequence goes on from DTSE01000159.1 coordinate 9,657, forward strand.
CGCAATATCCAACAATAGTTGACACTACTCCTGGTGCTCTGTTGAACTCATCTTGCACGCCCCAGAAACAACCACCTGCGAAATATCCGACATCTAAGTGACGCATTCTCTCTTTATCGTCTTGAACTTTTGAATATTGAGATAGATATTGCTGTTTCACGCCACTTTCTGCTACTGCCGTCGTGGAGCTGGTAGAGCATCCGGGGAGCAGAAAAAGTAAAGGAAGAAGTACTCGAACTATTTTCACTTTTGATACAAACTCCCGTGCGCTTTCCTATTAGCTAAAACGGGAGTCTTGCCAAATTATTCCCGTCATCTTGAAAAACTTGAGAAGTTTCATTTGCTGCTTTTGTTCTTGCCTGAATCGCCAGCGGCTTTGAAATCCAGGGACGCAGAGTTAATGCAGTAACGCTTGCCAGTCGTCGCTGGCCCGTCATCGAATACATGACCAAGATGGGCTCCACACTTAGAGCAAACAACCTCATCACGTTCCATGCCGAAGGAATTGTCCTTGTTTACTGTCACACCTCGCTTATCGGCAGGTCTGTCAAAGCTCGGCCAACCTGTTCCGGAATCGAATTTGTTGTTTGAAGCGAAAAGTGTCTCGCCGCAGTTTGAACACTTGTACATGCCTTCTTTGTGGTTATCCCAGTATTTACCGGAAAAAGCGCGCTCGGTCCCTTTCTGACGTGTAACTTCATATTGAATTGGTGTTAGCTTTGCCTTCCACTGTTCATCGGTCATTTTCTTTGGATCTACGCTCAGTTCTGACGACTTAAGCGCTGACTCCAAAAGCGAAGTGATCTCAGTACTTGATTGCATTCCCACTGTGCCGGCCACTGCCTTCCCACTCTTGAATACCTTCAATGCCGGAATTCCACTTATTCCATACCTGGAAGAGAGATTCTGATTCTTATCCACGTCTACTCGGTAGAAGTCGACCCGGTCCGAGTACTTGCTCGACAAGTCGGAAATCACTGGTGCTAATTTTTTGCAAGGTGAGCACCAAGTAGCGTAAAAGTCGACCAGGACAGGTTTTTGCGCTTTCAAAACAAGCGTCTGAAAGTTTGACTCATTTATTTCTACAACTCTATCCGCTCCTTGTGGCGTAGCGGTCTTGGCATTTACTTGACTCGAATGACCGGCAAGACCGATGTTGGAACAAATAGTGAGAACGAGCGGAATGGCTAGTTTAAGACCTAAGCGCCGCTCTATCGTGTTGCGAAAAACTTTCATTGTGTGTCAGACCTCATGTGCGTTGTTATTCCGTTCTTTGGACACGCTCCTACCTGGAGCAAGATCCCAAGCCGTTCTTCCGGTAGTAGTGCTGATGGTAATCTTCTGCAGTCCAGAATTTACCAGCACCTCTCACATCGACGTTTAGAGCTTGCCGAAGCGTTTTCTCCTTCACCGCAATTACCTTTTCGGCGTCGCTCTTCTGCTTGGCGTCAATAAAAAAGACAATCGTGCTGTATTGACCTCCGCGCACATGTGACAAATCTACGGTTGGAGCATGATTGATAAGAAATTTGCCGACCAAAGCTTGGTAGCTGATCTTTCTAGAATCGAACAAAACCTTCACGGCCTCGGTGTGTCCTGTCATACCCGAGCAGACCTGCTCGTAAGTAGGATGATCTTTGTATCCACCGGTGTAGCCAACTTCCGTCGATAAGACTCCGGGGATATTGTCGAACTCATCCTGCACTCCCCAAAATCAACCGCCACCAAATATGGCGGCTTGTTTGAAGTCCCTTATTTCCACCGCATCAGCCGATACAAAAATAGATGCGATGAGTACAGAAACCAGAGCAACCAAGTGTTTATAGAAAACCATTTTGCCTCCGCATGCGCTTGTCTTTGTCTACAAGCTAAAACGGCCGACTGCGGGGTTTATTCCCTGAACTACCTTAATTGTTTTGTGTAATAATCCGCACGCGCTGCTTTACTACTGGAAGTACTTCCTTTTCGAACCAAGGATTTTGTCTAAACCAAATATTGTTTCTGGGGCTCGGGTGGGGCATCGGAATTTTGCTTGGCCAGTAGTCGCGCCAAGCCTTGACTGTATTAGTGAGGTTATCCTTTTGTACTCCGGCCAGATGGTAATCAATTGCATACTTACCAATCAAAAGCGTTAGCTCCAAGTGCGGCAGAACATTTAGAAGTCTTTCTCTCCATTCTTTTGCGCATTCTGGCCTAGGTGGCGCGTCGCCAGACTTGCCGGAACCCGGATAGCAAAAACCCATCGGTAGAATTGCTACTATCCCTGCGTCGTAAAATTGTTCTTTGGTCATACCAAGCCAGTTTCGTAGGCGGTCTCCGCTTTGATCGTCGAACGGTACTCCGCTTTGGTGAACTCTTTTGCCAGGAGCTTGGCCGGCAATTAATATCTTTGCTGAGTCACTTGCCTGCAAAATAGGACGCGGACCTAATGGCAGTTGATCGAGACAAATTGTGCAAGATTTGATTTCAAGGAGCAGCTTATGTGCGTTTGTCATTTATCCTTTCTCGCGTGGCTTTGTCGCAACTTTGTTTCTTTAGAAGTTATCCATGATGCCTTCAAAAGTTGAAAGCATCACGGATAGCTTCACTTTCGTGCCTTAGGAGCAGGTGCTGGCTGCCCTTGTACTCACGCGAGGAAAGTCGATTGCCGTAGCAGCAATATGATTGAAGTAATTGGTGAAAATATTCATTCCTACATGGGCAATGATTTCTACAACTTCTTCATTCGAAAATCCTGCTGCAGCAAGAGCCGCTACAGCAGGCTTATCAATCTCTCCCCTTTTTTCGACAACTTCCGTCACAAACTCGAGAGCGCTCGAAGTTTTAGCATCGCCAGAGCGACCGGTTAGATTCAGCTCAAGCTCTTCTTTGCTGATTCCGGCCTTGCCACCAAGAAGTGTGTGCGCCGATGCGCAGTAATCACAGTGATTTTTACCTGCTGTTGCTAATGCGACTTGCTCTCGTATTTTAGGAGATAGTTTGCCTGCAGCGAGAGCTCCACTAAATTGCAGATAAGCCTTGAGGGCTGCTGGAGAGTGAGCTAGGGTGAGAAAGATATTTGGAACCATACCGAGTTGCTTTTCGACGGCAGCTAAAAGTTCCTTTGCCTCCGGCGATACGTTTTCTTTTTCTACAGCGGCTATGTTTTGCATTGCTAAAACTCCATTGAAAGGTTTACATTAGGATTGGTAGACCAACCTGTCTACAATCAGAGTAGACCGATCTGTCTACCAAGTCAACAGCCCAACATTAGAAAAACGGCGACAAGCCTATGACAAACCAAGCGAAACGTGAACATCTCATTGAGACAGCCCAGCGACTTTTTTCACGGAACGGGTATCACGGTACAGGCATCGATATGATACTTAAGGAATCCGGTGTGGCAAAGAAGACTCTTTACTATCATTTCCAATCGAAAGAAGATTTGATAGTCGAAGTGTTGAAGCGATATGACGAACAATTCAGCGTCATGGTAGACCGGAAGGTCAATCAGTTAGCGGACAATCCTAAAGACAGACTTCTGGCAATTTTTGATGTCGCGCATGAATGGTTTTCAGACAAACATTTTTACGGTTGTATGTTCATAAATGCCATCGGTGAATACTCACATACTGATTCTTCTATTAGAGATGCCTGCAAAGGCTTTAAAGAAAAAATGCGACAATACATTGAGTCTTTGTGTGCTCAAACTGGAATTGAGCATCCAAAAGACCTTTCTGAACAATTGGCGCTGCTTCTAGAAGGCTCCATTGTCACAGCTCAAGTATCGCAAAATCCAAACGCTGCAGCAGTTGCCAAAAAAACCGCTCAGATATTGCTGAGTGCTGTGCCCTAGCTGTAGTGCAGATTCTCGCCCAAAATGGCCGGCGATCGCAGTAGCGGCGTGACATCATAAATCGTTCGGCGTGACATCATAAATCGTTCGGCGTGACATCATCGGCACTTTCTCTCTCGAATTAACTGCCACTGGAAGTGGTG
>DTSE01000160.1 GCA_012965515.1 Candidatus Melainabacteria bacterium
AGGTCGATGCCCTGTTTTTTTCCGTAGGGGCGATGCCCTGTCCTTTTCCGTAGGGGCGATGCCATGCAGCGCCCTGTTTAGCTAACGCAATCATAGCAATGGCAGTGATGACAATGGTCTGGTGTTTTCAAAGGGGATTCACAGTGCAGTCAGCGGGAATATTGTTCGCAACGGTAGGTCGGAGGCAGTCGGTGGCAAAGGTCCTTCTGGTGGAAGACGATCGGGATTTGACCTCGGTTATTCGCGAGTGGTTGGAGGCTCAAAACTTTGAGCTCGACATTGCTTACGAGGGCAATCAGGGCTGCGAGTTTTTGAACTCCGGCAAGTATGATGTCGCCATTCTCGACTGGGATTTGCCAGGACTTTCCGGCATTGATATTTTGCGCAGTCACCGTGAAAACTCAGGCGTCACACCCGTTTTGATGCTGACTGGAAAAGGTCAGGTGGTTGATAAAGAAACCGGATTCGATTCGGGTGCCGACGATTATTTGACGAAACCGTTTAACATCCGCGAGCTGGGGATGCGCGTTAAAGCGCTGGCGCGGCGACCGGCAACTTTTGTTTCTGCCACTCTTAAGATTGGCGATGTGGAACTCGACCCGCAGAAACACTTGGTCTTCAAAGCCGGCAAGGAAGCGCACCTCCTGCCCAAAGACTTCGAGCTGCTCGAATTTTTGATGCGGCATCCAGGTGAAATCTTTAGTTCCGACGCACTTTTAGCGCAGGTTTGGAAGGAGAAAAAGGACGCAACATCTGAAGCAGTGCGAACATCAATGAAGCGCATTCGCCAGGTAATCGACGCCGGACTCGACGAGGATTTCTCAATGATTCAGACAATGCGCCGCGTCGGCTACCGTCTCCGAACCCCAGAATAATGTAGGGGCAATGCCATGCATCGCCCGCTTTTATTGTGGGGTCCTTGCGCGCTTTTGGGACGACCTATTCAACGAATGCGTAGCTGCGCATTGCATGCGCCCCGGGACCGCGGGCGGCTCGCCCGCATTTCTATGCCTGTGTTTCCAGCGCCGTCGCAATCGACGCGTCATTGTCGTTACAAAGGCATCATTGAAATTTTAATTGGAAACTTGTTGGTTCTGTTTGGCAGGTTCGACATCAACGATCGTCAACTCCGGTCTGCACAGAAAGCGAATGCGTGGGGCAATACTGCCTTCCATTCCCAGACCTCTGTTCACATTCAATGCAGTGTTTTGCACTTTGTAGAGCCCAGCCTCATACTTCTTTCCAAACTTTGAGAGGGTAACGAGTGCGCCGTAGAATGGCAGCCGGACTTGACCTCCGTGTGTGTGCCCTGCGCAGTAGAGGTCGATATTGTTCTTTGCTGCTTCTTCAATCAAATCCGGATAGTGATACAGGAGAATTGAAAAGTTGCCGTCAGATGCGGTCGTCCGCAGAGTCTTTTCGAGTGCTTTGATCCCACCCGCTGGGTTTGGGTCTCGCCCTTCGTTTACAGGAAAGCCGACAATCGTGACTGGGACACCGTTTGGCGTTAGCTCCTGCTTCCCGTGCAACTGGATCGCGGATGAACCCGAGAAAAGGTCCAGTTTGTCCCAGTACCACGCATCCCAATTGCCCTTCACGACAAACGTTGGTGCCACTTTGCTTACTTCCGCGATGAATTTTTTGAATATCGGAAGTCCTTCAGGACTGTTGATGCAGTCTCCCGTCAAGACTATTAGGTCCGGTTTTTCATCAGCGATTATCGAGGGTAGCTTCTCTTCCAGGCGCGCTTGCGGGTCTGAATGAATGTCGGAGATGTGCGCGATGCGGATGCCTTTCGAGCCCGACGGAATTTTGGCTGACTGGAGTTTTATATGAGTAACATCAAGCCAATACGGTTCAACAAATAGCGCGTAGAGGAAGCAGAGAACGACAGCTGTGCCGCCAGTGAGAATGCCGAACCCGATGGGTGTTGGAGTGGCCTCTTTGTTTTTCCATCCGCGTCGAACTATCCATCTAATACCAATCACTGCAGACAGAAAAACGAGAGTTGTAGTAACTCCCATTGTGATCAAAATAATGTGTAGATCGTTCAATCTGCCATCTCGCTCTAGGGGGAGTCATTCCCATATATGGAGATTAGCAAATGTTTCCTTCCGGAAAAAAACAGAAAAGCCCCGCATAGCGAGGCTTTCAAAATAAATGGGGCAGACGAGGGGAATCGAACCCCCGAATACTGGAACCACAATCCAGTGCCTTAACCTCTTGGCGACGCCTGCCACGGCGTAGCGGGACAACGGTGCCCGGAGAATTCATATATTATCACGGCGCCCGGGATGGTTAGTCTTTGGGGCTTTCGGCGCTTCACAAAGGGTTTCGCAACCGGACAATTCGCCTTCTCGGGGCGTAGGCAGGTGGGGCGGGCGATGAGATAATCAAGGGTAGGGATCCCGTGCACCATAACATTCGCCCATCTCTCGTCAGGTGACGTCTTCCTATGCCTGCTATCGAAGAGCAACCCAAAGCTTCCAAGTCGTTAGGTAAAACGCTTCTTGTGAAGGCAATTGCCGTGACGTTCTTTCTTTTTACCGGTATGTGCTTGTTCGTCTATTTCGACAGCGTGGGCTGTTCCATGTATTATTCCGGACATCCCGACAAAGCGTTGGAACCGACTAAGCGCGCACTTTGGGTGCAGGAGTTGGTGCTTGGGCACGACAATTTGGAAGTCGCCAATACAAGAAAGAATTTGGCGCGTGTGTACGATGCGCTGAAGCGATTTGATGAGGCTGAACCTTTGTACGTCGCCGCGATGAAAACATATGAAAAGAAGGACCAGCTCAAGTCTCACGCGTATGCCGAGACATTGTGTTTTTACGGTGACCATCAGATGTACATGCGCAAGTATGACGACTCGCTTGGGCACTACAAGGAAGCGCGTTTGATTTTGGCAGATTTGCGATTGCAGGAAACGCGTGAGTACGCGTGGACATTACAGCGTGTGGCGAACGCACTAAAGGCGCTGAACAGGCGCGATGAAGCGCAGCCGATAGATGCTGAAGCAACAAAGATTTTGCGGAAGGTTTAGGAATAGGGTGATGGGATTTTAGGTGCGAATGACACCTAAGGCGATACCGGGCCTATTCTTGGTCGTTTGATAGCTGGATATTAGTTCTTTGGCGCACCACATTTGGTGCAAGGGTTTTTTGCGACCATACTTTTCTTCAGGTCTTCCCGTGCGGGAAGATATTGGTGTGGGAGCAACATTTTTATTGATGAATATTCCCGTACGGGATGACTCGAAGATTGATTCCTCGATTCCCGAGCGGGAAGATTTCCATCGTATATGCTTCAAATTTCTGTTATTCTTACCGTACGGGAATGTGAGTAGAAGCAATGAAACAGAAGATTCTTTCGATCGATGACTTAGCAGACCTCATTCGTAGGCATCGAAAATCCCTGGGGATGACACAAATAGACTTAGCAGGTGCATCTAACTTAGGACCACGCTTTGTTGGCGATTTGGAACGGGCCAAGCCTACATGTGAGATAGGGAAAACGTTTCAAGTTTTGCAAATGCTTGGAATTGAATTGGAGGCCAATATTCCAGCACATGAACAAAATGATTGATGAATTAGATGTGTATTTGAACTCCGAACTTTCCGGCTCTTTGAAGCTGGAGCGTGACGACGAGATGACATTCACATACTCAGACACGGCCGTTCGTCCTGTCTCGGTAGGCATGCCTTTGCATGAGAAATCATACGGACACAAGCACTGTGAAGCTTTTTTCGGTGGATTGCTTCCTGAAGGGGACGCAGCAAGAAAAGCAATCGGGAAAAGATTTGGTGTAAGTGAAGGTAATACGTTCAGTCTATTGAGGTCAATTGGTGCAGAATGCGCGGGCGCATTATCGATCATAAGTCGTGGTGAATCGGTGCCCGCAGAAGGAATGGAAGAGGTAAACCTTTTATCTGAGAAAGAACTCGCAGAGCATATTCGAGAGTTACCGAGGCGTCCTCTTTTTGTCGAAGTGAAAGGAATAAGGCTTTCACTTGCTGGAGTGCAAGACAAAGCTGCGGTGACGGTTCTTCCAGAAGGCATCGGAATACCGAAGTTCGGACCTACTACGCACATCCTAAAACCTGATCTTCGCGAAGAGCCCGGAGTGATCTTTTGCGAATATCTTTGCATGAAGAGTGCAGCTAGCCTTGGAATCGATGTCGCAGAGGTGCAGCTACGAGAGGCGGAAGACCTTGTTTATCTTCTGGTGCAGCGGTATGACCGTATACGCGACAGTCAGAGATCCTTAACGAGAGTGCATCAAGAAGATTTCTGCCAAGCTATGGCTATTCCTTCCAAGAAAAAGTATCAAGAAGACGGAGGCCCATCACTTAAGGACTGCTTCCATTTACTCACCAAAACTGCAGTTCCAGCGCTGGCGCGTCAAAAGCTGCTGACCGCAGTCGTCTTTAATTTTCTCGTAAGTAATTTGGATGCTCATGGGAAAAACTTTTCCTTGCTGCACGGTAAGAATGTCATTACTCTTGCTCCACTCTATGACTTGGTTTGTACAGCAGCATTTCCAGATTATTCACAGGAACTCGCGATGGAGATCGGTGATTACTATGAACCTAAAGAGATATTTGCTCATCAGTGGCGGACACTGTGTGAGGACATTGGCTACTCATTCCCAGCATTCAAAAGAATTGCAAGAAGTCTTTATTCGAGGCTTCCATCAGTCGCGGAAAAAGAACTCTCAAACATGCAGTCAGAGGGTCGGTCGCATTCAGCGTGCGAACGTGCAGTAAAAATCATCACGGCAAACTGCACAGAAATGGAAGCGCGACTCAATGTGTGAGCAACTATAGATGTTGCTTCACATTCCCAATAACTTAAATACCGGCGGCAGGGCGATACTGAGCACGCCGCCGATTAGGAATGCGGCGATCCATGAGCCGATCCAGATTGAGAAAGCAACTTTGGGTCCGCGCTCCTTTGTCATTACGCCCACGGTAGCGATGCAAGGAACGAATAGCGTGATGACGATCATCGCGGTAAGGGCCTGCGCTGCGGTCATGGAAACCTCTGTCAATCCGAACGATGCGAAGTCACGGCGAACGATTCCGAGAACGAATGTCGTGGCAATGCGTGGATCGGATGGCAGGTGAAGCCATGCCACCGTGATTGGTTGCAGAGCGTTTACGAATAATGAAAGCAATCCAGTCATGTGCGCAACACTGACTGCAAATCCGGCGATGAAAAATGGCTTGGTTGCTTCTTTGAGGAAGTTCCAAGATTTAGACCAGGTTTTCTTCAGAACATTATCCATGCGAGGCAGTCGCATCGGAGGCAGGTCCATAATCAAAGCATCAGACTTGCCTGGTAGCACCATATTCAGTGCGACGCCTGTAGTGGCGAGAATGCTTGTGACAATAGCGCCATAAATTGCCCAAGCGTAAAGACCCCCTATTTGAGCCAGTGTGCCGGACACAACACCAAGCTGAGCAGAACATGGAATCGCAACCCCGAGCAAAGCAGTAGCGATCATTTTTTCCCGGCGTGTGCTGAGGAGTCTTGTCGTAATTGTCGCCATCGTCACGCAACCAAGCCCAAGAATTAGAGGAATTATTGCGCGACCGTTTAAGCCCACTTTGTTCAAGACTCGGTCTACAAGCACGGCTAGCCTCGGTAGATAGCCAGAATCTTCAAGCATCGATAGTCCGAAATAAAATCCGAGAACAAGCGGGAAAAGCAAACCGAGCAAATAGGTGACGGTCAGAGTCAACATGCCATATTCGCCGACCAATATGTTGCCCAAGACCGCCTTCGCCGAAGGATGGCTCCAGAAGTCGTATTTCACATCGGCTGGTGGAGCTGATTTCAGAGCAGAGTCAAGCTTTGCACTGGCAAGGTTATTCGCGAATGTGCCTTGTGGGAAGTCGAATCTTTTGTCGTCGATAGTGATCGTGCACGGGAACGTGCTGGCGGCAACGCGTCTGACTACTGGCTCGTAATAGACCTTCATGCCTTTCTTTTCAGTTAGTTCTACAACTGTTCCTGCTACGAAAACACCGAGCAGTTGATAGAAAATCATGTAGCAAACAAATGCAGCAGCAACACTTCCGGCGACTGGGTGAAGGAGCAGTCTGCCTAGTTTGGTGGAGAATGTTTTCTTCTTCGATAGAGACTTGACGCACGTTTCCGAAATTTCGTTGACTCTCTGCCGTCTGCGACGGTAAATGTCTTGACGGTGATTTTCGTTCTGCTGGACGGGTTGAAGTTCAGTCGTTGCAGAAAAATTGCGTTCAGCCCGAATGGTTGTGATTGCTTGCGAGTGCGCATCAATTGACTGGACATCACCTTCAAGAATAAGAAGAGCGTGCGCAGGTGAAACATTGCGTTCGATAAATGGAGCGAGTAAATGCGACAGAGATGAATCACATTTGCCTTTGCGCGCATGATGAAGGTTCGCGGCAATGGCTTCGATGCCTTCTTTTCGAACAGCAACACAGGTAACGACCGGCACGCCGAGCGCTTCGCTCAGTATTGCCGTATCGATCAACAAACCTCTATGTTTCGCTTCATCCCACTGATTGATGACCACGAGCATTGGTTTGCCCATGTCGATTAATTGCAGCGTCAAGAAAAGGTCGCGTTCCAAACTCAACGCGGAAACAACATTCACCACCAGTTCAGCATCGACAATCAGCCTGCGAGCGGCTTTTTCTTCGTCGTTGAAGCTAGATACTCCATAAACCCCCGGGGTATCGACCAGTTCGTGTTCGCCGAATGCGCCGCGCGCAATGTCGATGGTGGTGCCGGGATAGTTGGAGACATCTGCGCTCAATCCAGTAAGCGCGTTGAAAATTACTGATTTGCCAACATTCGGGTTGCCGGCAAGAACAATCTTTAGCTGTGAGCGTACGCCGGGCTCCAGCCCGCGCGACTTCGATTCCAGGACGCTGTTAGTTCCAGCCGCCATTGCCTCTCCAGCTTTGATGAGTCAAAGTTTATCAGTTGCCTCTTGGCGCTTCAACTTATTGAAAGAAAAGATAACTATAGATTTGGTTCCGCGCGTAACGCGGGAACGTCGTGCTAAAGTCAAGCACGTTGCGACTTAGTGCTTCGGAATAAGCACAAGCGCCATTGTTTTCGGCAGGACAGGAGGCTGGACCGGCAAGATGATCTTTTGTTCATCTCCCAACCGCAGACCTTCGAGTCTTGAATTTTCGCATGCTGTCTTCTGTGTGAAACCAGCGGCGTTGGCTGCTTTTGCTATCGTCAGCTTTCTCTTGCCTTTCGCTGCATTGGCTCAAATGCCGCTCGACGGCAAACTGCCTTTGTCGCCTTCGACGACTTCTTCCCCAAGTACTACGACTTCTTTGCCTGCAAAGTCGCCTGCGACCTCGACTTCGACCTCGACTCCGACTTCGGCTTCGCCGGGTTCAACGTCTGCAACTCCTTCCACGTCCGGGGCCGCAGCGCCAGCGTCAAATTCCACTACACCTACGTCTTCAACGACCCCTGCCACAGGCGGGAATGCAAGCCTGATTCCACCGGCTTTCACTCAAGTAAAAGCGAAAGGACCGCCGCAGCCTAAGGAATTTTCGTTGCCCAACGGGCTGCGCATCATCCTTGTTGAGGAGCATTCGCTGCCAGTTGTGTCATGTCTGGTCTGGTACAAAGTAGGCGCACGTAACGAAAGGGCCGGAGGCACCGGGCTTTCACACATGGTCGAGCACATGGCGTTCGACGAAGTCGGTACTTTCCGCAAGGGTGAACTTGGTGCCACCATCGTTCGCAATGGCGGTCAATTCAATGGTTTTACAAGCGACGATTTCACAGCATTTTTTGAAACTCTCCATCCGGCAAAACTTGATCTCGCTCTAAAAATTGAAGCGATGCGTATGCGCTCCGTTCGCTTCACGAAGGCTGCGGTACAAGCCGAGATTGCCAACCTCAAAAAAGAGTTCGAAGAAGAGAAGAACGATCCGGCAGCGATGCTGGCGTCAGAAGTCCGCTGTGTTTCATTCCTCCATCACCCATATGGCAGTCCTACGCGCGGTTGGTTGTCGGATGTGGAAAACCTTACGGCTGAAGATGCTAAAGGTTTTTACGATCGTTTCTACGTACCTAATAACGCAACCCTTGTTTTGGTTGGCGACTTTAACTCTGCAAACGCGTTGGCCTCGATCAAGAAGTACTTCGGTGCTTTCACACGTTCCGCCACACCCATTCCGACGATTCGTGCAAAAGAGCCGGAGCAGCGGGCCGAGCGCAGAGTCTTGATGAAGTATCCAGGCAAGACCGAATTGCTGCAGGTTTCCTATCACGCTCCTTCGATTGCAGAACAAGACAGTGCGCCGATGGCAGTTTTGGAAAAGCTGCTGAATGCGAGCATTGCTGGCAGATTGAAAACGAAGCTTATGGAGCCCAAGATTTGCGCAGGTGCGAATTGCCAGTTCGAGTTAAAGCACGATCCAGGACTGATCACTTTCACCGCGACTCCTGCCTCCGGACAGACATTGCAGAAGACACTTGATTCCATAGATGCCTTAATCGCTCAGTTGCGAAGTCAAAACGTCAGTGACGCCGAGCTTCGTCGTGCGAAAAATCAAGCTGAGTTTGCCTGTTTTTCAGAGCGCGACGGTCCATACAGAACCGGTTTTTACATTGGATATTTTGACAGTATCAGTTCTTGGAAAAATGCATACACGTGGCCGGAAAGGTTGCGCACCGTCAGCAGTGCGGACTTGCTTCGAGTTGCACGACTTTATTTGGTTCCGGAAAATCGCGTTGTCGGTTTTCTCTCATCTTCTAGCGCGCCGAAAGCCGTACCACCACAGCCTTCTTCCCCACCAACAAAGCAGAGTCCACCAAAAACTCCTTCAGCTGATACTCACATTGATAAAAATCACGGACACACACCAATTAGTTTCGAAATTTCGAAACAGACCATTGTCGGCTATAAGAAGAATGATTCCGCCACTTCTCCGGAAGCAATGAGACTGGCGGCAAACCCTGCTCCTGCTAAAGAAACAGCGAAGAGCACGGATAAAAAGGCATCCTCTAGCTCTGCAAGCACCAAAAAGACGGAGACGGCGAAAGCTAACGACAAAGCGTCCGATTCGAAGAAGCCGGATACAAAAGCCTCCGAGGTCAAGAAAACAGACTCAGCTAAGCCAGCTGATGCTAAGAAGGCTGACGCATCTAAGTCCGCAGACGCGAAGAAAGCTGAAACCGCTAAAGCAGATCCAAAGAAAGTAGAGCCGACTAAGGCAGGTTCTGCTTCGACTGCAGCAAAACCTGCTGCGACCACGACAAAACCAGCGGGAGCCGCTGCAACCACCACCACTGGCGTCCCTGCACGCCCACCAGTAGCGAAGAACTCTTCTCCGCGGCCGCCTGTCGGCAGCAGCTTACATACAGGACATTACACGCGCAAAGTTTTGAAAAACGGGCTGACCGTTATCGCCTTCGAAAGCCGTTTGTGCCCGATCGTACAAATTACCGGAGCGATTCGCGCTGGTGAAGCTTATGAGCCTACAGCTAAGCCTGGGCTGGCGATGGTTCTCGCAAACGCGCTCAATTACGGAACGCAACATGCAACCCGAGCACAGTTGCAAGCCGTTCAAGAAGACTTGGGACTGCCACCACAAGCGATGCTCAAGTTTGAGCCCGGCGTCGAACAGATTACATTCCAAACTCGCTGTCTGGCGAAAGACATGGTTCAGCAGCTCGGCATTGTTGCCGAGTCTCTCGCCTCTCCTGCACTGGCTGATGCAGAGCTGGAAAAAGCGAAGCAGGATGCAATTTCACAATTGCGACGTACTGATGAAACAGTTGCGGCGCGCGTCAATCGTGCACTGATGCGCAGTTTGTTGGCGACAAATTCTCCGCACTTCCCGTCCGATCCGTCTGAAAAGGCGAAAGTGATCGAAGCGTTGAAGCAGAACGAAATCAAAGACTATTACAGCAGCACTGTCGGTCCTGGAAGCACAATGATTGTGATTGCCGGTGATTTCGACGGAGAGCAAGCGATCAAATCCGCGGAAGCTGTTTTCGAGAATTGGCAGTCAAATTCCCGCTTAGCCGCAGAACCAAGTTTGGTGCCTTCGGCGCGCCGCTCACTCAAAGTTTCCGTTCCTACGAAGGACCGCTCACAGACCATGGTTTGCATTGGCAAACTGGTAAAAACATCACCGAGCGACAGAGATTTTTGCAATCTGGCAATTGCGGATTGTGCGCTGACGAACCATCCGATTTTTTCTCGATTGGTTCAGCGTGATACAGACGAAGCGGTGTTGGCTACGAGTCTTCCGACAGAAGATATCAACTCGAGATTCCAGTCGATAGGCGGTTTGACGTCATGGTCCTTGATCGTGCCGACCGAGCCCAAAGCCGTCGCCAACGAAGTGAATTCAATTAATACTGAGTTGAAAGCGTTCGTACAAAAAGGAATGACGCCGAACGAGATTCAGGAAGTGAAAAGATATCTTTCCGGGGTCATTTGTGTTCGCTATATGCCAAATTTATCGGCAGCCGCAAAGAGCGTGCTGGACGCCGCTTTGGAACGTGCAGAAGGCGACTTCGTGGGTGAGCTGCTTTTGAAGATTGCCAATGCTGACGCCGAATCTATTAACCGGTTTATAAGGAATGTCTTCCGTCCGGATCAGTCGACTCTGGTAATAGCTGGTGACAAACAGGCTATCAAGCAGGTGCAGCCCAGAGTGGACAGCGATTCGAAAGTACGCGCCGGTGCAGCTGAAGCGCGAGCAAACGATCAGCCGGAGACGGTCTCGCCACAGTAAAAATTCAAGAGTGATTGCCAAGTGTTTTTGGCAGAAGTATGAAAATTTTTGCGAAGTCAAGGAATCGTTGCGAGAAACCTAAGTGCTCGTTAATGTGTAGGCGATATGCTCCGATTCGATCTCAAATATGTCTCGATCTGGTTTTCAAGAGCGCCTATCGGCTGGCCTGTTGAGCTATTAAGCTGCCACCATCCGCGGTTACGCAATTGTGAAATCCTAGACTGCACCACCTCCGTTTAATCTTGTTTTTCCGAAGGTTGTCATTTATTTAATGTGACTAGCCCACCAAGGCGCTTTTCCCTGTCTGTGCACGCAATTTGGGAGGTTGTAAAATTCCGCAACATCAATCCTGGCGGGAATCTTGAGACATAGTGAAGATGTTTGACTTCTTGTGTCAAATCCCGGTAAGATGCAGTGTCGGTCATTTAGGAATTCCCAGTGCCAGACATTTTTAGGCAAAACCCCGGTGCAAATGTGATGACTACAGTAGCCAGTCGCGACAGAGACACAATTGAAATCGAGCCACTCCAAGAGTACACACGCGAGGAACCTGGTTTTAGGAAGGACGTCTCCAACGCCATGCCGTCACTTAACCCTTCGGCAAACGTTACTTCCTCAGGAAGCTTTGAACGATGGGAGCGTTCACCAATTGTGGAAACCGAAGAACAACACTCAGATGTTTTAGAAGCTCTTTGGCCCGGTGTGCATCATGACTTTGAGCGCACAGCCAATACGCCGAAGAGAGGACCTAGCTTTTATTTGACGATCGGATTCATGGGTGGCGCAATCGTCTCCATGTTGGGTGTGTGGGGATTCTCCACAGTATCGTCCGTAGTGGCAAACGCCGGCAGCGGCTCGCCCAGCAAGATCGTCGTCGCCCAAGGGCAGCAAGCTAACAAGCAAGCTGGCTCAAATCAAGCTGCAGCACCTGCAGCAGCCGGAACCGATGTAATCGTTCCTTTGACATCAACATATGAAGTTCAAAACGGCGACACCCTTGCTGTGATTGCCTTGCGCAATTACAAGCACGCCAGCCCGCGCTTGTTGGATGAAATCTGCCGCGCTAATGGCATGCGTAACGCAAACGTGCTCAGTCTCGGACAAAAAATCACCCTTCCGGAATATCACCGCGCCACCAGCCAAGTAGCATCGACAACAAGCAATCCTATTCAATAGTTCGCATTTCGTAGGATTGAGAGGAATTGTCACGCTCGACGCTCACGACAGAGGACGTACTTGCTCTTCTCAATGAGCGGTTGTCTTCGTACGAGCATCGCCCTCAGCAGATTGAACTAGCGCATGCAATTGAGCGCACGTTCAAAACGCAGCAGACCGGGCTTTTCGAGGCCGGCACGGGGATTGGGAAGAGTTTTGCCGCGCTCATCCCGGCGATTTTATCGGGCAAGAAAGTTGTGGTGTCGACCAACACCATCGCCTTGCAAGAGCAATATATAAACAAGGATATTCCTGCACTTAAGGAAATCCTGCCATTTCACTTTGATGCCGCCCTCATGAAAGGGCGCGGGAATTACCTTGGGTTGCGCCGTTTCGAAGATCATCTTTTGGAACAGCAAATCGATGAAGAATTTGTCGATTGGGTTCATGATACCGAGACTGGTGATATGTCCGAATTGGACTTTGTACCTCCATACGATGTCTGGACTGAAGTAAATTCCGATTCTGATGATTGTTTTCGTAATCGCTGTCCGAAATTCGGCGAATGCTTCTACTTTGAAGCGCGGCGCCGTGCTGAAAAGGCCGATCTACTCGTAGTCAATCATGCTCTACTGCTGGCAGACGCAGCTTCTCATGGAAACATTCTTCCGCAATATGACATGTTGATTATCGACGAGGCGCACCATCTGCCGGATGTAGCTACCGATGTTTTCAGCAATGGCATAAGTAATCGCGGCGTGCGCATAACCGCTTCCAAAGCGTTGAAGAAGGTGCAAGCGCCTCTGGGACTGATTCGTGATTTAGAACTCGAGTCGACAGAGTTTTTCCATCGACTGGGTTACGCGTTTCCTGCACTAAAAACTCGCATTCGTGAGCCGATCGACGGTGCGCACGAATTTGCCTTGACTCTCAAACAGCTCAAAAAATGGCTGGAAGATGAAACTTTCGAAGGCGTGCTTGATGTTGGGCAAGAACGCGAGCGTGCTCGATTGAAAGCAAAAGCGATCATCTCTACCCTCGGTGGATATATCAATTGTTTGGAACTCATGGCAAAACCTGATCCAAACTGGGTTTTGTGGATTGAAAAAGGCGACAATTCATTTTCCAAAGTGGAAGTGGTGGCAGCGCCCTTAGACGTCTCCGGCTATATCCATGATTATGTTCTAGACAAAACCGGTCTTTCCTCGTCCGTTTGGATGTCCGCAACACTAGCGACCGGCGGTGAAGATCCTTTTGCATATTTCAAGCGCTCATGCGGCATGCAAGGGCATGTGATTCAGTCGAAAATTTCCAGTCCGTTTGATTTTGAAAAGCAGGCTTTGCTCTATTTGCCGCGAAATTTGCCTGAGCCAAACACAAAAGAATTCTTGATGAAGGCATGCGATGAGATTGAAAGGATTTTAGAACTTTCAGACGGGCGTGCCTTTGTCCTCTTCACCAGCCGCTCTAATCTAATCCAGAGTTTCGAATATCTTGCTCCGCAATTACCATTTCCGGCAAAGCGCCAAGGCGAAATGCCCAGGAAAAAGCTCGTCGAGTGGTTTCGTGAGACACCAAAAGCGGTGCTGTTTGGAACGTCCACCTTCTGGGAGGGCGTATCGGTTGAAGGCGATCAACTAAGCTGCGTCATTATCGACAGAAT